>CAJAFD010000027.1 GCA_903938935.1 uncultured Opitutia bacterium | reverse complement strand
CGATCCGCTCGAAGAACTCGAGCGCATCTACAAAGCCGCCGACGCTGCCGCGAAAGCCGATCCGGCCATCCTCGACGCCGTGCGCGGCGAGCTCGTTAAACTCCAATCCGGCGACGCCGAAAACCTCGCCCTCTGGCACAAGATCATCGCCATCAGCGCCAGCGCCTTCACCGAAATTTACCGGCTACTCGATATCCATTTCGACCACCAGCTCGGGGAAAGTTTTTACAACGACAAACTCCCGCAAGTTTACTCGGAGCTGACCGCCGCCCAGCTCGCCGCAGAATCGCAAGGCGCGCTCGTCGTCTTCCACCCCGAGCATCCGCGTTTCAAGACCCAGCCTTTTATCATTCGCAAGTCGGACGGCGCCGCCAACTACGCCTCCACCGACCTCGCGACGATGCTCTACCGCACCGAGCATTTTAAAGCGGATGCCATCGTCATCCTCACCGACGCGCGCCAATCTGATCACTTTGAACAACTCTGGCTGACTACCCAAAAATGGTTCGCCCAGACGCAGCGTGCGCTGCCGCGTTTCAACCACGTCTCGTTCGGCTCCATCCTCGGCGAAGACGGCAAGGCCATCAAAACTCGCTCGGGCGATCCCATCAAACTCAAGGCCTTGCTCGCGGAAGCCATCGAACGCGCGTACGTGCTCGTCACCGCCAAAGCCCCCGAGTTGCCCGAGGCCGAGCGCCGGGAGATCAGCAGCGCCGTGGGTCTCGGCGCCATCCGCTACGCCGACCTCGCGCAAAACCGCAGCAGCGACTACGTGTTTGCTTGGGACAAAATTCTCTCCTTCGAAGGCAACACCGCGCCCTACCTGCTTTACGCCGTCACGCGCGTGCGCTCCATCTTCCGCAAGGCCGGCCTCGACCCGGCTGACGCCTCCGCCACTCACGGCGCGACTCCGCCCGAATCTCCCGCCGAACTCGCCCTCGCCCGCAAACTCACAGCATTCCCCACCGCGCTCCAACTCACCACGGCGCAACTTCGTCCCCATTTTCTGTGCACCTACCTCTACGAGCTGGCCGGTGAATTCAGTTCCTTCTACGCGGCCGAAAAAGTGATCGTGGAAGATCCCGCCGTACGCGCCCGGCGCCTCCTGCTGTGCGCCCGCACTCTGCTTCTGCTTGAAACGGGCCTACATTTACTCGGCCTGCGCACGCTCGCTCGCATGTGAGGCTGCCTCGGATCAGTTCGACCAGCACCATCGCCGGCAAATACTTTGTAAAACAAACTTGCCGCTGAGCCGCGCAACAACACGTTACAGACGATGGACACGCAGGAGTTCTACATTCGACAAGCTTCCGATAACGAAGCCCGCGGCCCATATAACCTCGAGCAACTGATCTCGCTTTCCGAAATCGGCAGCGTGACCCACGACACCCTTTTTTACGACGCCGGCCGAGAAAAATGGACCCCGATTGGCGAAAATGCTGATCTGAAAAAATCCATCTTTCCCGAAAAAACCAAACTCTCCATCAAGGCCAAATCCGATCGCACTTGGCTCAATCAGACTCAAAATTATTCCACTCCTGAAATCACCATCGAGGGGATGATGGACTCCGCCGAAGGCCGAACCGAAGAAACCAAACACAAAATAAGTCGGAAAATTAAAGACGCTCACAATGCCGCTTTAGGGATGTACGCGATTATCGCGATGTTGGGGATCAGTGCCGCAGCCGAAATCTTACCCGGAGTGGATGTCATCATGTCGCTCGCCCCGTCTCGCTTGGTCGAGCAACCTCTCATCATTCTAGGTGTATTGGACCTGCTTTTCGCCCTTTTTATTTACTTGGGCGCGGTTGAAATTTATCCCCTCGTTCGGGTGCGGGCGGCGGTCGGCATCGGGCTTTTCGGTCTTATTTTTCTCCTCCAAGCTCGCTACTTACTCATGCTCGCAGCCATTGCCGGTTCGATCGGACTTTACCTGACTACGGTGTTTGTGGCTACTAAGCGCGCGCAAGTGTCCTACGTGACCGGTTTGGTCGGATTAGGCTGCGTGGCCTGGCATTTCATTTCCAACTGAGCCCCGCGCTCACGTCTTTTTATGTCGCGGCTTAAGGCTTTAGGGCAACGTCTCGCCCAAGTTTATCGCTCCGAAATTTGGTCCCAAGCACACCTGAGCGATACTTCGTTTCGCGGCTGGTTCTACGCTTTGCTACGAGTGATTTCGATCACCACCACCGTTTTTTTTGAAACGAAAATACCCGCCCGCGCGGCGGCGCTTAGCTTCAGCTCTTTGCTCGGACTCGGTCCGATGGTGGCGATTGCCGTCCTGATCGGCGGCTTCATTTTGGGGCATAACGAAGACCCTAATTTCGTCGCCAATAAACTCGGCGAGCTCATGGAAACCGTCGCGCCGCAACTGCGCCAACTCAACACCCTCAACGCCCCCGAGCAGTCCGCCGCCGCCAACGTCAGCCCCGAAGTCGTCAACCTCATCAACGGCATCATCACGGGCGCACGTTCGAGCGCGGCCGGAGTCGCCGGCGTGTTCTCGCTGATCCTGATCGTGCTCCTGCTTTTCAAGTCCATCGAGGATGCATTTAACGACATCTGGGGCGTCCGCCTCGGCCGCTCGCTGCTCATGCGCGTAGTCTTTTATTGGACGATTCTCACGCTGGGCGCCGTCCTCTTTTTCGCTACCATCGCGCTTTTGGGCGCGGGCGCCTTCGTCAATGTCTTCGTCGAAAAACTCCCTGGCGGCGCCGGCCTGCTCGCCATCCTCCGTTGGCTCCTGCCCGTGATCTCGCTGACGATGTTGGTTGGCCTACTTTCGCTCGTTTATCGCATCATCCCCAACACCCGCGTCTATTGGCGAGCCGCGCTGGTCGGCGCTCTCGTCGTCACCGGCCTGCTCATGCTCAACAACGTCGTCGCGCTTCTTTACGTGCGTCGCGTCTACCTTGAGCGCAGCTTGTACGGATCGCTCGGCATCCTGCCGGTTTTCATGCTCGGGCTCTACATCTTCTGGCTCTACATTTTAATCGGCGGCGTCATCAGCTACGCGGTTCAAAACGTGCATTACCGTAACAGCCAGGCCGCCTGGGGCGGCCTCACTGAAGCCATGCGCGAGCGTCTCTCGCTGGTGGTGTTACTGACTATCTGCCGTCGCTTTCAATCCTGCCTCCCGCCCACCTCCGCCGCGCAAATTAGCGACCTCGTAAAAGTCCCCACGCAGGTTCTCAACGAATGCCTCAACCGGCTCGTGAAAATGAACCTCATAACCACGCTACGCCCAGCCGTCGGCACCACCGCCACCGACTACCTCTACCAACCCGCGCGGCCACTCAGCCACATCAGCCTCTACGAATTCAAAAAACTCGACGACAACCTCGGTGACGATCCCATCGGCCATGCCCTCGAACGCATCGACCCGATCCTGCAACATTACAACGCCGCTCTCGATCAGATGAGCCAACAAGCCTTCTTCACCAAATCACTCCAACAACTTCTAGCTGAACATCCCTTCGACAACTCCCGACCTCCCGTTAAAACCCTCGCTTAGAGCCACACCAGTCGGCCGCGAGAATTCACCCTTGCCACACCCCCAGCCCGACCTAGCCTCTGACCCTCTATACCCATGATTTCCTGGATCCAACGCACCTTCCAGCAGCACTTCAAAATCGTCTTCGCCGTGCTGCTCGGGCTGATCATCATCTCCTTCGTCTTCACGATCGGAGCCGCCCCTGGTATCGGCCAAGCGGAACGCGCTAGCCTCAAGCGCGAGTTTTTCGGTTACAACTTAGGTTCCACCGTCGACCAAGAACGCCTCATGGGTGACGCCGGCCTCAGCGCCAACCTCCAAGTCGGTTACGGCCTCGAAGCCGAACAAATCCAAAATTACGCCTTCCAACGCGCCGCCACTCTCCACCTCGCCGACGAGCTCCACCTCCCCGCTGCCACCTCAGCCGAGATCGCCGAACAGATCAAAACCCTCCGCGCCTTCGCCGGCCCCGATGGCCAATTCGACGCCACCGCCTACAAGACGTTTCGCGACAACTTAAAGTCCAACCCCCGCCTCACCGAAGCCGACATCGCCCGCGTCATCGCTGACGACGTCCGCGCCGATAAAGTTCAAAAACTCCTCGGCGGACCCGGCTACGTCCTCCCCTCTGACATCAAAAACCAACTCGCCCGCGCAGACACCAGTTGGACGCTCGCTACCGCCACCGTCGACTACACGACCTTTAACCCCGCGATTCCCGCCACTGACGCCGAGCTGACCAAGTTTTTCGAAGAGTCCGCCTTCCGCTACGAAATTCCACCCCGCATCGTCGCCACCTACGCCGACTTCCCCGCTTCCGACTATCTGGCCCAAGTGAGCCTCAACGAGGCTGAAGTCCGCGCCTACTTCGACGCCAACCCCGCCCGCTTCCCCAAGGCCGCCACCGACGCTAAGACCCCTGCCCCCATCAAGGTCGACGCAGCCGCTGACTACGCCGCCGTCCGCCCCCAAGTTGAACTCGCCTTTAAAAACGAACGCGCCCAACGCCTCGCCGCCAAAGCCGCCAGTGATTTTGTGTTCTCTCTTTACGAAGCCAAAGCTGTCGCCGGCTCCCCAGCCCTCGCCAACATCCTCGCCAAGCGCAAAGCCCCGCTAAAGAGCCTCGCCCCTTTCACCCGTGAAGCCGGCCCAGCCGAATTCGGCCCCGCCGCTACCACCGTCGCCGAAGAGGCCTTTAAACTCGGTAAAGATCGCGCCTACACCGAGGCCGTCCCCACCCCTAACGGCGCCGCCGTACTCTTCTGGCAAGACACCCAACCCGCGCGCAAGCCGGCCTTCGCCGAAGTCAAAACCAAGGTAAACGCCGACTACCTCGAAAACGAGAAACGGAAACGCTTCGCCGAGCTAGGCCGCACCCTGCGCAGCCTCATCGAAAACCGCCTGAAAGCGGGCGATACCTTCGAAAAAGCCGCCGCCTCCGCCGCGACTGGCACCTCCGCTAAAATCGAGACCAAAGCCGTCGCCGCCTTCACCCTGCGCAACCGCCCCCAAGACCTCGATTACACTGTTCTCAGCGCCCTTGAACGCCTCGAAAAAGGCCAAGTCTCCGATCTCGCGATTGCCGCCGACAAAGGCACCTATGTTTACGTCGTCGACAAGAAAATCCCCGATTTCGCGCCGACCAATCCCCTTTACGCCGAGACCCGCACCCAGCTCGGTGCGTACACCGCGCGCCTCGGCTCCGGCGCCTACCTCGCGGAAATCGTCGAGACCGAGCTCAAACGCTCCGAGCCCAAAGTAAAGTAACCGCGCTCGCGGGACCTCGCTTCCGCCCACGCTGTTGCTAGTAACGGGTGAATCCCAAATCAAATTCACCCGCTCAAACCCCTCCTGCGCGCCGAGTCCGCACCTTTCGACTGGTGCCCAGCACCGAGACCCGTTTGATAAAGTCGATGCCCCTCTACGCTTACACGCCGCTCAAATCCCCCTGCCGCCTCTGCGGCACTGGCTTTGAACACCGTCAAAGCGCCCGTGAATCCGACCTGACGAACTGCCCCACCTGCCAACAACTCGTCCAACGCGACGTCGCTCATCGCGTCAATTCACCGCAACTTTCCGCGCCCATTTCCGTCTCGCGGGCCAAACAAGCCGGATTCACTCTCCTAAAACGCACCAGCGATGGTGCCTACGAAAAACAGTAACTTCTCGTCGCCGCCCGTGTTCTCTGCTCTTACAACTCCTTTACTTCACGTCATGTCACGCCACCTCTCCCGCGCTACCGCCCTCCTCCTAACCTTCGCCAGCCCCGCGCTCCTGACCGCCCAGGAAAACGCCCCAGCGGCCCCCACTGCGAACCTCACCCTCGAAGAATGCATCTCCCGCGCGATGCAGAAAAATTTCGACCTGCAGGTGCAAAATCTCTCAACCGAAATTGCGAAAGAATCCCTCAACGCCGCCAACGCTGATTTCGACCCCAGCTTCACCGCGACGACTAGGCGCAACCTCAACCAATCCGCCGCCACCACCAGCCGGCTCGACGGCACCTCCGCCAGCGGCCCCCGCAGCGATAACACCACGTTCTCCGTCGGTGTGAGTGAAAAAGTCGCTACCGGCGGCACCGTCAGCGTGACCGGCAACACCACCCGAGCGGCCACCAACTCACTCAACTCCACCCTCAATCCGGCCTACGGCAGCAGCACCTCCGTTACCCTCAGCCAGCCGCTCCTCAAAGGCTCCGGCCCGGCCGTCGCCCGCGCCAACATCGAGCGCAACAAACTCGGCGTCGGCATCGCCCTACTCAACTACAAGAGCAAAGTCCTCACCGTCATCCGCGACACCGAAAACGCCTACTACAATCTCGCTTACGCTCGCGAAAACCTCGCCGTAAAAAAACGCAGCCTCGAGCTAGCCGCTAAACTTTTCGAAGAAAACAAAGTCCGCAAATCCACCGGCGTCGCCACAGATCTCGATGTCCTCACCGCCGAAGTCGGCGTCGCCAACGCCCGCCGCGCCGCCCTCCAAGCCGAACAATCCGTCAGCGACCGCGAGGACTCGCTCTTTAACCTCATCGGCCAATTTGATTTCAACACCCGCCCCGGCGAAGTGAAATTCGGCGACTACACCGAAGGCGCCCCCTCTTTTGAGCGCGTTTATAAAAACGCCCGCGAGCGTTCCCCCGATTTCCTCGCCACTCAGTCGCAGATCAAACAACTCGAGATCGACGCCCGCAGCGCCAAACAAGCCGCCCTCCCCGGCCTCAACCTCGACACCGGCGTCGGCTACACCGCCACCGAGCGCTCCTACAGCGACGCCATCGGCAACCTCCCCGAAGGCAATGGCTACAACTGGAACGTCGGCCTCTCGCTCACCGTCCCCTGGGGTCTCCACGCCGATAAGGCTCGCTACCGCAGCGCCAAGTCCAGCCTCCTCCAACAACAGACGCGCCTCCAACAGCTCGATCAGACCCTCCTCGTCAACGTCCGCACCTCGGTGCGCGCCGTAGAGACCAATATCGCCGCCGTTGAAATCGCCGGTAAAGCCACCCAGCTGAGCAACAAACAATACGAGCTCCAAAAAGCGCGCTTCGACGCCGGCCTCTCCACCAGCCGCCTCGTCCTCCAAGCTCAAGACGACCTCGAAGCCGCCCGCGTCAACGAGCTCCAAGCCAAGGTCAGCCTGCGCGTCGCCCTCGCCGAACTACATCGCATCGACGGCAGCTCACTCGAACGCTACAAAATCGGCCTGCCCGAATAAGCGACTCGCATTAATCGTATCACTGCAGGCGGGCTCTCAGCCCGCCTTTTTTATTATAACTTTTCATCGCCCCAAGCTCACCGTAACTCCAACTCTAGTTAATCATGCCGCGCCCCGCCCTCTTTGTCCGTGCCGCCCTCTGGCTCTGGTTTGCCGCCGCCATCGCCGGAGGCTATTATCTCGTCCTGCAACGCCTGGCCCCGATCGCGCTTCCCGTCCTTATAATCGGGCTGTCCGCACTCGCACTTTACGTCTATTTTCGACTGCCCGGACTCCGCGATTGGCTCGATAACCTCGATCCGCTCACGCTCGTCCAGCTTCATCTCACCCGCTTTATCGGTGGGTATTTTATAGTTTTGTTTTACCGCGGAGATTTACCGTACGCCTTTGCCGTGCCAGCGGGAATCGGGGAACTCTTCGTCGCTTTGTTGGCTGTCGGCTTGGTTACCATCCCGCTCGATCCTGCACGCCAACGCCAATACCTCACGCGCTGGAATCTAATCGGGCTCATCGAGATGATGGTGCTCACCGTATCCGCCGCCCGCATCTACGCCGCCCACCCGCCGCAACTTCGCGCGCTCACTCACTTACCCCTGAGCCTGCTCCCCCTCTTTCTTTTTCCCCTACTGATCGCGACCCACGTCATGATCTTCGCTCGGTTGCTGCGGCGCTAATTTGCAGGATTAAAAAATTCAAAGTCCCTCGGCTCACCGGCGCCGAGGCGCACGACCCGATGCTCAGGCAACTGCGTGCGAAACCATGTCCGCTGCTTGCGCACGAGGGCCCGCGTATTCTGGGCAATCTCAGCCGCCATAGCTGACGACGCGAGTTTCCCATCAAGCATCGCCAAAACCTCCCGATAACCGATCGCGCCCGCCGCACTGGGATTACGCTCAAATCCATCCGCTCGCAGACGACGCACCTCTTCGACCAAACCCGCCCGCACCATCGTCTCCACGCGAGCATCAATTCGCAGGTTCACTTCCTCGGGCGAGCGTTCCAGCCGCACCAAGGCGACCGGCCATTCCGCAAACGCACTGGGGCGCGCCAAAAATTCCGCCTTCAACTCCGCCAAGGTCTTACCCGTGACGCGACACCGCTCGAGTGCCCGCGTCACCCGCCGTGGATTATCCACATCAAGCGCACCCAATCCTGCCGGATTCAACGCCCGCAACTCCTCCACCAAAGCGCCGATCCCCGCTTGCTCGAGCTGCACCGCCACCGCCGCGCGCACCTCCGCAGGCACCGCAACATCATCCGCGACGGGCCCGAAAAAACTTTTGAGATAAAAACCGCTGCCCCCCGTCACCAAGACCTTGCGCCCCCGTGCGGCGATCGTCTCAACCGCAGCCCGCGCGAGCGTGATGTAACGCGTGATATCCATCGGCTCGGATGCGGCCACCACATCAATCAAGTGATGCGGCACCCGCCCCAACTCCGCCGGCGTGGGTTTCGCCGTGCCGATATCCATGTGCCGATAAAACAACAACGAATCGCATGAAATAATTTCCGCGTCATTCGCTTCCGCCCAACGCAAAGCCCATTCCGTTTTTCCGACCGCCGTGCAACCGGTCAAAACATAGATCGTCGGTTTCATGCTGCTGCGAGTTGACGCGCTGGCCAACGGAGCGAGGCAAAACCGTGCTCCGCTTGACCGCCACGTCGTGACCGCTGCGCCATTGCACTCAACGCCGCGTCCCTGCGACCAAATCAACCGCCTTGGCCGCGAGCGCCGGCGCGATTTTTTCCCGAGCCGCGAGATTTTCTTTGATGATATTCACCAACGCACTGCCGACGACGACTCCGTCCGCCTGCGCAGCCACTTCGGCCACTTGCGCGCGCGTACCGATCCCGAAACCCACCGCGATTGGCAGCTGCGTGTGCGCCCGAATCCGCGCCACGGCTTCCGGGATGCCGACCGCGACCTGATCCCGCACGCCCGTCACGCCCTCGCGGGAAACATAATAAATAAAACCCGTCGCCGCGGCCGCGATTTTTGCAATACGCGCTTCCGGCGTGGTCGGCGCCACGATGCACACCGAGTCGATCCCATGCGCGCGGACCGCAGCGGAAAACTCCGCGCCTTCCTCCGGCGGCAAATCCAACACCAGCATCCCATCGACGCCCGCCGCCTTGGCGGCCTTCACGTACGCCTCAATGCCATTCGAAAAAACGAGATTGTAATACGTATAAAAAACCACGGGCACCTCGCTGAAT
>CAJAFD010000026.1 GCA_903938935.1 uncultured Opitutia bacterium | reverse complement strand
CGTTTCGGGTTATCCGCGTCGCGAAATAGTTTCCAAATCCCGTTTCAGCCGAAAATGCCCTCGACAGTATGAAATCCGGGGGTGATGCCCATGGCCGCGCATTACCCCATGCCACCGACCGAACAAGCCCGCTGGTTTGCCGAGGAAGTTCATCCCCATGAACCGGCCCTGCGTGCCTATCTCCAAGCGCGCTTCCCCAACCTCGCTGATCACGACGATCTGGTCCAGGAAACCTACACGCGCCTCCTCCGCGCCAAAGACACCGGCGGCGTGCGGTACCCGAAGGCCTTCCTCTTCACCGCCGCCCGTAACGCCGCCTTCGATCTTTTCCGCCGCCGCCGCGCGCATCCGACCGAATCGATCAACGACCGCGCCGAGCTCGTCGTCCTCGACGCCCAGCCCAGCGCCGCCGAAGCCCTCGACCAACGCTACGAACTCGAGGTCCTCGCCGAGGCCGTGCGCGCCCTACCCGACCGTTGCCGCCAGGTCATCATGCTCCGCTACCTCGACGGCCTCGCCTACAAAGAAATCGCTGACCAACTCGGTATCTCGCCCGAGACCGTAAAAGTCCATATGGCCAAAGGCATGCGCCGCTGCGCCGCCTTCTTTGCTGCCCGCGGCCTACTGGACGCCGCCATCCCTTCCCCTGGAGAAGCCACCGCATGAACGACTCGCTCAACCACGAAGATCCCATCGAGGAAGCCGCCGCCGATTGGCTGGCGCTCCGCGCCGAGGGTTTTTCTTCCGCGCAGAAACGCGAGTTTGCGCGCTGGTGCCGCGCCGACCCCCGCCACGCCGCCGCCGTCGCGCGGCTCGAAGCAACGTGTGCGCTGCTGGAGAAAATGCCCCTCGTGCGCGCCGAGCTGCAGCCCGTCATCGCGTTTCCGGTGACCGCCCGCTCTGGGCGACCCGTGAACGTATCCCGGCGCAATCTCAGCCCTCTACGCGTCGCCCTCGGCATCGCCGCCGCCCTCACCATCGCGTTCCTCACCGTCATGCCGTTTCTTCCGCCGTCGGACTCGGCGGCGCAGGTCTTCACGACGTCCACCGGTGGTTATGAACGCGTCGCCCTCGCCGATGGATCCGTCATCGAACTCAATGCTGAAACCAAGGTGCGCGTCACGCTGACGCCCACCAACCGCCGCGTAGAACTCGTCGCCGGCGAGGCTCACTTCACCGTCGCCCACGATCGCGCGCGGCCGTTCATCGTTTCCGCCGGCGGCGTCGCCGTGCGCGCCGTCGGCACCGCGTTTAATGTCCGCCTCGCCTCCACCGCCGTGGAAGTACTGGTCACCGAAGGCAAAGTCTCGGTCGCTGAAGCAGAGAGCGTTGTCCCTAACGCCCGTTCATCGTCCGCCTCGACGACCTACGTCGCCGCCAACGAACGCACGCTCGTCCATTTACCTTCACTCACTAACACCACGCCGTCCGCTCCCGCCGTGGAGAAGATCGCGCCCGCGACGGTGCGTGACGCGCTCTCTTGGCAGGAGCGCAAGCTCGCGTTTTCCGAGACTCCGCTCTCGGAAGTCGTCGCCCAGTTCAACCGCCGCAACCGCGTCCAGCTTATCCTCGGCGACGCCACGCTCGCGGAGCGTCCCGTCGGGGGCACCTTCGCCGCCGACAACGTCGAGGGCTTCATACGCTTGCTCGAGGGCGGCAACAGCATCGCCGTCGAGCGGCAGAGTGAGACGACCGTAGTCCTGCGCGCCAAACACTAGGCTGAGCTGAGACCGGCGGAAAAAATCATGCGCGCCCGAATAACCCGTTTCGTCCGCCGCTGCGTCTCTAAGACGCTCCCCCTGCTTCTGTTGATGAAACCCCTTATCCCCACCGGTTCGGCTGCCGTCGTGACCGTCGTTTGTTTGGCCTGCGCCTGCGCGCCCGCCCAAGCCGAGGAAACGGCGCGCAAAAGCTTCGACCTCGCGCGCGGCGATGCCGCCAGCACGTTGAAACGTTTTGCCGATGAATCGGGGCGTCAGGTGGTATTTTTAGTCGATGCCGTGCGCGGCATCACGACCAATGCCGTGCGCGGCGCGTATACGGTACAGGAGGCACTCACGCTACTCATCGCCGACACCGGACTCGTCCTCGCGGAAGACGCCAAGTCCGGCGCTTTGATGGTGAACCGGACGGGAAACGAAGGCGCCCCCGCCGCAAAATCTAAATCCACCCCCACACCGACCGCTAAGAAAAATTCTCAAGAATCCCCCATGAAAAAACCAAACGTCTTCAGTATCCTCGGAGTATGGTTCGCCATCACCGCATCTACCGTCCAAGCTCAGGGGCCGGCTAACCCAGAAACTACCGGCACGCTCCAAGGCCGAGTGCTCAACGAGCGTAGCGCTCTGTATGTCGAGGGGGCTCGTATTTCAATCGAGGGCACCGGATTGGTGACACTGACCGACGCCGAGGGTAACTTCCGCCTGACGCAGGTGCCGACGGGCGCGGTCAAGGTGCAGACGTTCTACACGGGCCTGCCGCGCGACGTGCGCTCCGTTGAAATTTCGGCGGGCAAGGCCACCGAGCTCAGCATAGCGCTGGGCGTGCCGCCCAAGAGCAGCGGCGACGTCGTGCAGCTGGCAGAATTTCAGGTCTCCTCGTCGCGCGAGATGGACG
>CAJAFD010000025.1 GCA_903938935.1 uncultured Opitutia bacterium | reverse complement strand
CATCGCGACCAACGAAGGCTGGGCCAACAACGCCGCGATCACGACCGCCGCGATCCAAACCGGCGCGTTCACCCTCGCGAGCGGCAGCAAAGACGCCGCCGTGTTGATCACGTTGAATCCCGGCGCCTACACCGCGCAGATTAAATCGGCGAAGAACGCTTCCTCGGGCGTGGCGCTGATCGAGATCTACGAAGTGCCGTGATCGGCTTTTGGGACAAAACCGCTCGTCACCGCCGACATCCGCCGCCACTCACTCCGTGAAGCCACTACTCACCATCCCGACCGAATCTCTCGAAAGCCCAAGCTGCGTTAACTTCATTCTGCGTGGCCCTTTCGCCCAGAAAACGACGCAGGGATACAATAGGTTCACTATCGCCACGACCCTTCGCATTGCGCACCACTCCAACCCACGGATTTAAAATCGCCTGAGCCCATATTCTGTCCTCATGCCCCAGCCCGTTATCACCCCTGCACAGCCCGTTGCCGCCCCGCGCCCGGGCCGGCCAGCGGCGCGCGTCGGCGCCCGCCGCGCGTTTTCAATCCTAGAGGTGATGAGCGCGACGGCGGTGATGGCGATGGGGCTGGCGGCGGCGATTTACGGCATCCAAATCGGCCTGCGTAACCTCGATGTGGCGCGCACGTCGACGGCGATCGGGCAGGTCATGCAAAGCGAGGCCGAACGCATCCGGTTATTAAATTGGGATGCCCTGTCGGCTCTGCCCAATAATGCGACCACCCTGAGTCTCGCGGACGCGCTCAATAACCGCGCGCTGAAAAACGGCAACATCGTCGTCACGCGCACCATTTCAAACGTCTCCGGCTACGCGAATATGAAAGAAGTTCGTCTCGTGGCGACTTGGCGGTCGATCGAAGGCGCACAACGCACCCGCATAATCCAATTCCGCTACACGAAAGGAGGCGTTTATGATTACTACAGCACGTAAAGCCACACGCGCCCCCCGCGGTCGCGGCACGCGGGCCTTCACGCTGGTGGAATTCATGATCGGCTCCGCTTTGGGCTCCATGGTTCTGCTGGCGACTTTAACCGCCTTTATCTTCTTCTGCCGTGGCGGGGTCAGCATGTCGCACTACGCCGATATGGAGAGGCAATCACGCGTAACCCTGCAAACGTTCAGCCAAGATGCCCGCCAAGCCTCCGGTGTCGTTTGGGTCGACGAGAACACCCTGCGCTTAACCCTCAACGGCACGACCGTGACCTATGGCTACCGCGCGCAGACCAAAGATTTCGTGCGCACCGCCAATGCCACCACCCTCGTGCTCGCCTCCGGCATCGAGAGTTTTCAATTCAAAGCGTACGATCTCGGCGGCACTCTCGTCAGCCTCAGCACCGCCGCCGAACGAACCGCCGCGGTCGCCTCCACGAACATGGTGCAGGTGAACATCGCCCTCCGCCGCAACCCCGCTTCGACCGCCAACGCCTCCGCGCAAACGGTCTCCGCCCGCTACATCCTGCGCAACAAGCGCACCGTCTGAGGCCCCATGAAAACGGGCGCTTCATCCTTTGCCTCCCCCGCCCACCGCCGCCGTGGCGGCCTGCTGGTCACCGCCCTGTTGTTGTGCTCCATCATCAGCATGATCGTGCTCCCGAGCTACCTGCTCTTGAGCAAATCCGTCCTGCAGATGTCCCACCGCGGCTTTTATAGCGTCGCCGTGGTCGATCTCTCAGAGAGCGGCATCGAACACGCCATCTGGGCGCAGAAATTATCCTTCTCCGACCCTGCGACCGCCTGGTCCGGCTGGAGCCAAAATGCCGACGGCACCTACTTCCGCAAATTGCCCAACTTCAGCTACGGCGGCGGCGTCGTCGGCACCGTCAATGTCGCCGTCACCACCCCCAGCGGCGCCAACCCCATCGCCCTCACCAAAGCCAGCATCACCCTCCAAGACGGCAGCCGGGTCGAGAAATGGTTAAGGGTGACCATCAATCGCACCGCCGGCACCGCCTCCCCCGGCGGCATCTGGGTCAGCGACACCATCATCGCCACCGGCGGCGGCTCCAACTTCGACAGCTGGAAGTCAGATCACGACGACAACCCCGCCACCGCGCCCGTCCCCTACTCACCCGCCATCAAGCGCGCCAACACCCTCATCGCCACCACCTCCAAAGCCAACGGCGCCATCTCCTACCGCGGCCAATTCTACGGCAACGCCAAAGTCGGCAGCGCCACCGTCGCCGGCATCGACTTCGACTGGTCCCCCAAGCCCACCACCCTCACCACCAATTACACGACCCCCGCCCCCCAACCCCCGACCACCCCCGGCCCTTCCACGCACCTCCCCAACTGGGTCCAAAACGCCGTCGGCTCCATCGGCACCGATGGCGCGACCCGCGTGTACGACATGGACCGGTTAGAGCTCGGCAACGGCGGCCAACTCACCTTCCGCGGCAACGTCACCCTCATCCTCAACGCCACCAACCAAGACGCCCTCAGCGTCAACGGCAGCAGCGGCATTTACCTCGCCAGCGGCGCCACCGTCGCCCTCTACACCGCCGGCAACATCAGCATCGTCGGCTCCAATCAGGTCAACAACACCATCCCCCGCAACCTCCGCATCTGGGGCACCGCCCCCAACGGCACCACCCAAACCATCAAAGTCGAAGGCTCCACCACCCTCTGCGCCGCCATCTACGCGCCCAACGCCCTCATGCAGCTCAACGGCGGCGGCTCCACCCTCACCGGCTCCGTCCTCGCCAAATCCTTCTACGCCCTCAACGGCAACTTCCACGCCGACGAATCCCTCTTCAACGACAACATCACCGCCGCCAACGCCAGCATCCAAGCTTACGCCGAGCTCGACACCGCCGTAAAACGATCGACCTACACCGCGTTGCTCAATTTCTAAAAAAATCCGCGCCCACTCCGCGCCCACCCCGCGCCGCCCGATCGGTTCGCCAGCTCGCCCCACTTTCGCCCGCCGCCTCGCTCTCGTTTTTACCGCAAGTCAGCGGAACGTTATCCTACCGCTCGGGATCATACGTTACTCCTTCCCTCGCCCTCGCGCCCACCCTTGAGCCTGCGCCGCACCCCACCGTCGCTTGGCCCAATCCCTGCGTGGCTCAATCCACCTCCACGCCCCAGACCGCCCACCCCATGCCTTTCACCCGCCTCCCGCTCCGCCTCCACCTCTACGTCTGGGGCGCCTTGCTCGTTATCATCCTCGCGCTCCTCGCCCTCAACCACACCTACGCCGGCCGCGATATTTGGAAATCCTTCACCGAGAGCGGCGACCTCCGCCGCACCACCTACGCCGAACGCATCTACCGCCAAAACTTCTTCCGCACCCGCGCCAACACCTGGTCCAACCTCGCCTACGTCGCCCTCGGCTTTTACGCCTTCGCCTGGGCCGCGCACGACCGCCGCCGCGCCTCCTCGCCCACGTCCGCGCCGCTCCCCGTCGCGCCTTCCTACGTCGCGGCGACACCCGCGCTCAGCGTCCTCTTCGGCCTCGCCTGCTGCGCGCTCGGCCTCGGCAGCGGCTACTTCCACGCCACGCTCACCCGCTTCGGCCAACAACTCGACGTCGCCTCCATGTACGGGCCGCTCCTCATGTTTCTCGCCTTCAACCTCGGGCGCTGGTGGCCGCGCCTCACCTTCGCGCGCCTCCGGTTAGACGTACCGTCGTGGCCCTTCCTCGGCGCCGTCGTCGTCCTCACCAGCGCCCTGCTTTTTTATTACAAATGGTCGATGTCGGCGAGCCGCGTCCTCACCACGCTCATCCTGTCTGTCGCAGCCTGCGCCCTCGTGGATCGTTTCCGGCCGGCGCCCCGGCCCTTGCTGCGCTGGCAGCTTTTTTCCATCGTCGCCTTGATCGCCGCCGTCACCTGCCGCCAGCTCGACGTCGCCGGCCGCTTCTCCGGCCCCGACGCCTGGCTCCAAGGCCACGCCCTCTGGCACCTCCTCACCGCCACGAGCCTAGGCTGCACGTATTTCTATTACCGCAGCGCGCCCGCGAGGCCTGCCGCCGGAGATAATTCGTAAAATAAAAACATCCCGACGCGCAAAAAATCACCGCCGGGAACACTCCATTCCTTAAAATAAAAAAACGCCCCTCCAAAAGAAGGGACGCTTTTTTATGGCGCGATGCCACAAATCACTACCTAGCCGAGGAAGTCCTTCAACTCAGGCAGCGAAAACTCTTTAAGATCGTCGGACAGCTCACGGAGCTGGGTTATCTCATCT
>CAJAFD010000024.1 GCA_903938935.1 uncultured Opitutia bacterium | reverse complement strand
CTTTTTTTGGCCTTGTTGCTGGTGGTGTTTTCTTCGGGCGTGGCTCGCGGGGATATCGCGCTGGCCACGAACGTTCACGCGCAGCCGCAGTTGCCCCAAGGCCCGTTTGTGCGCACGGCCGAAGGCAGCATCGTCGGGGTCGGCCCCAAGGCCGCGTTGCACTCCCGCGACGAGGGGCAGACTTGGCTGGAGCAGCCGCTGTTCGATGCGACGAAATTTGAGGCGAGCGGTGAGCGGGCGTTGTTGCGGACCCAAGAGGGCGTCATCGTCTATGCGTTTTTGAATCGGAAGGAGTTGAACTTTAAATGGGACGATAAAAAAGGCGGGCCGCAGGAGGGATGCCGGCTGCCGGTCTATGTGATGCGCAGTACAGACGACGGTAAAACATGGGCCGCGCCTGCGTTGTTGCAGGAAGGTTGGTGCGGCGCCGTGCGGCAGATGATCCAGTTGAAATCCGGCCGCATCGTCCTCGTCAGCCAACAAGCCGCAGCCAATCCCGGTCGCCACGTCACGTGGATCTATGTCTCCGATGATCTCGGGCAAACGTGGCAAAAGTCCGATCCGATCGACTTCGGTGGAAGCGGCAATTACGGCGCCCCCGTCGCGGGCTTGAGCGGCGCCACGCATGGTGGCGCGATCGAAGGCACCGTCATTGAAAAAGAAAATGGTGATCTGAAACTGCTCCTGCGCGTGCCGCATGGTTATTTCCATGAGCTCACGTCGCGCGGTGGACTCAAATGGGGCCCGGGCACGCCCTCGACCCTCGAGGCTAGTGACTCACCAGGGATGATGGTGCGACTCGCGAGCGGCCGCGTCGCTCTCGTGTGGAACCGATTCCGCGAACCGACCACGCGCCATGGTCGTCGCGAGGAACTCTCCCTCGCGTTTTCCGCCAACGATGGCCTGACTTGGACCGTCCCGCACGTGATCGCGCGCAATCCGGTACCAGTCGGCGCCCGCGAGTCGGCTCACTGGTTGGCGTATCCCTATATTTTCGAGCCATCACCGGGACAGTTGTGGATTACGACCATGCAAGGCGGCTTGCGCGTGGCGCTCGACGAAAACGATTTCCTCACGCCCAAGGACTCGTCCGCGTTCGCGCCGCTGTCCGAGCGCACCGTGCGCATCCTCGCGCTCGGTGATTCGATCACCAAAGGCGCGCGGCCCAACGTCGCACCGACGCAGATCTTCTCCGCGCTGCTCCAAGCCGGCCTCCGCGCCCACGGCCTGCGGGCTGAGGTACATAACGTCGGCATCGGGGGCGAACGCACCGATCAGGCGC
Organism: uncultured Opitutia bacterium; assembly: GCA_903938935.1. GTDB lineage: Bacteria > Verrucomicrobiota > Verrucomicrobiia > Opitutales > Opitutaceae > Tous-C4FEB. The sequence goes on along the minus strand of CAJAFD010000024.1, from coordinate 1,918 downwards.
TCGAACGTTTGGCGCGCGACGTCATCTCGCAACGTCCCGACATTGTGACGGTGATGTACGGGGCCAATGATAGTTGGGTCGATACCGGCAAGAAGGAATCGCGGCTCTCGATCGAGCAATTCACCGATAACCTCCGGCGCTTGGTCGCGCGTTTGTCCGCGGCCCACATTCGGGTCGTGCTCATGACGGCGCCGCGCTTCGGAGATAAAAATCCGCGCAACGGCCTCGGCGAAGATCCCAACGTGCGCCTCGCGCCGTTCATGGAACGCTGCCGCCAAGTCGCCCGCGAGGTGCAGGTGCCGCTCGTCGATCATTTCGACGCCTGGACGCAGGCTGAAGCTCGCGGTCAACGCGTGCAGGAGTGGACCACCGACGGTTGCCACCCCAATCCCGCCGGTCATGCCGAGTTGGCCCCAAGGGTTATCACCGTCGTTGAGCCGCTCGTTCGCGAAATCTTAAAACCATCCACCTTATGAAGTACTCCCTCCTGCTGCGGGTTTGTCCTCTGCTGTTTATGTGTGTCGCTGCTTTCGGTGCGGCCGCGTTGCCCACTAGTATTGCCGCGCCCGTGGTCTTGGAGTTGGCGCCCGGGACGGGTAATCCGCGCAACAGTGAGGGTGCTTTCCTCGAACTGAAAGACGGCAAAATCCTTTTTGTTTATAGTCATTTCTTCGGCGAATCGTTTTCGGACGCCGCTAAGGCCCGACTCGCGGCGCGCACTTCGGCCGACGGCGGCGAGACGTGGTCGAGCGATGCGTGGATCGCGACTCCCGAGGAAAACGACGTGATGAACGTCATGAGCGTCTCGCTCGTCCGCTTGGGCAATGGCGATATCGGTTTGTTCTATCTACTACGCCGGAGTTGGCACGACATGAGGATGTGGTGCCGGCGTTCGAGTGATGAAGGCCAGACTTGGAGTTCGCCCGTGCGCTGCATGGCGGCGGCTGGTTATTACGTGGTGAATAACGATCGCGTCGTGCGCCTAGCTTCGGGGCGTTTGGTGATTCCGGCGGCCCTGCATCGCAGTCTGGCGGAGCGCAATGAATACTCGGCGGTCGATTGGCGCGGCTTGGCGGAGTTTTTTCTCTCGGACGACGATGGCCGCACGTGGCGTAAAGCCAAAGGCTACGGTTCGCTGCCGGTCGCGCACACGCGGAGCGGATTACAAGAGCCTGGGGTGATTGAACTACCCACGGGTGTGCTCTGGGCTTGGGCACGTACCGATCTCGGGCGGCAATATGAAATGTTTTCCCACGACGGCGGCGAGACGTGGAGCGTTCCCGCGCCGTCTCGTTTCACGTCGCCCAATGCACCCCTTTCCATGAAACGGGTGCCCGGCACCGAGCGCCTGCTGGCGCTGTGGAATCCGGGCCCAGCTTATGAGACCCGCGCCCTTAAGCGGATCGGTGGAGACCGCACGCCTTTGGTATTTGCCCTCGGCACCTCGCCCGCGGGGACGTGGTCCAAAGCGGCATTGTTGGATGGGCTGGGGGACGTCGATGAGGGGTATTCTTACACGGCGATACATTTCACGGCCGACGCCGTGCTTCTCGCCTATTGCGCCGGTGGCGAGCAGGATAAAAACCGCTTGGCGAGACTGCGCATGAGAAAGCTCCCGCTCGCTTTGTTTCGCTAATGTAACACGAGGCAATCGCCCTCGTGGTAAGGAGGTATTACCTGTCTAATTGACTCGGATGTGGTGGCCGCCGAGGATGTATTTTCGGTGCACAAACACTCCGCCGCTCGGCGGTCTTTTTCGCCCCTTCTTCTCCTTGTTTTATGAAAAATATCTCGGCTGGTCTTTGTCTCCTCGGTGATTTGATTTCGCGTTCATGTCTAGGTTGGATGCGTGCGTTAGGGTTGGTCTCGCTGGTGGCGTTCACATCGGCTCAAGCCCAATCCTCGGTCGGCACCATCG
>CAJAFD010000023.1 GCA_903938935.1 uncultured Opitutia bacterium | reverse complement strand
GTCGAGCAAGTCGCCAAACTCGGCAGCCAAGACATGAGCGAAGCGGTCTGGCGCAAACTCGCTGCCCGCACCCAAGCCGCCCTCGACGATCCCACCATCGCCGGCGTCGTCATCACCCACGGCACCGATACGATGGAGGAAACCGGTTATTTTCTAAACCTCATCGTCCGCTCCGCCAAACCGATCATCTTGGTCGGCGCCATGCGCCCCGCCACCGCCATGAGCGCCGATGGCCCGATGAATCTGTTCAACGCGATCGCCGTCGCCGCCACCCCCGCAGCCTGTGGTCGGGGCGTCCTCATCGTCGCCAACGACGAAATCCACTGCGCGCGCGAAGTCGCTAAGACTAACACCACCCAACTCGGCACCTTCCACAGCGGCCAACGCGGTCTCGCCGGCCTCGTCAACGCCGGGCGCCCCCACTTTTACGCCCCGCCCGTTCGTCGCCACACCGCCGCCAGCGAATTTATTTTACCCGCGCGCGCCGCGCTTCCGCGCGTCGATCTCATCTTCGCCCACGCCGGCATGGACCGCGCGCTCATCGACGCCGCCGTCGCTGCCGGGGCCCGCGGCCTGGTGATCGCCGGCGTCGGCGACGGCAACCTCGGCGCGCTCGCGCTCGCCGCCTGCGCCGCCGCCGCGAAAAAAGGCGTCGCCATCGTACGCAGCTCGCGCACCGGCGGCGGCGTGGTCGAGCGTAACATCGAGATCGACGACGACCGCCTCGGCTTCGTCGTCGCCGACGAACTCAATCCCCAAAAAGCGCGCATCTTACTCATGCTCGGCCTCACGCGTACGCGCGACCCGCGCGCCTTGCAGGAATTTTTCTTCACCTACTGAGCGCCGATGGTGAAAGGCTGCGCGAGTCTTAAAGACCCAGTAAGCGAACCAACTCCTCTACATTCATGCGATGGTGCGCGGCGACGCTTTTGAGAATGCCCGAAAGCGTACCGGTCTTGATCGGCTGGTGGTGGGGAACGACCTCGTGATGCTCGCCGTTGCGAGGGGTTGTCACTCGCACGTGCGATCCCTTTTGCCGAGTAACATTGTAGCCGAGAATCCGCAGAGCCTTGACGAGTTGCGGCCCCGACACGTCTCGCGGCAACTTCATCGCGCCAAGACCTCGTCGCGCACGAAATGAAGGCGGATGACTTTCGGTGCCACGATCGCTTCGTCGAAATAACAATCCACCGCTTCCTTCACATTGGAGCGCAACTCTTCAAGGGTTTCGCCCTGAGTGTGAATGCCCACGCCCAACCCCGTAGCGGTGTAACCGCCATCCACCTCGTCTTCACGCACATCAAAAATAATCTCCGTCATGATTACCAGAGTAGCCCGGCCGTAGGGGATTTCAATCTTCCAGTTGGCCTATACCCAACCGTTCGCGTCCGACGCGCGCTACGGCAGCCGAATGCCCGTTTTTTCGATCACGATCTGCTTCGCTTTAAACAGCACACCGATCGCCTGCTTAAACGCCTTTTTGCTCACCTCAAACGTCGCGCGAATTTCCTCCGGCGGGCTCCCATCGTGCAGTGCCAGCCGGCCCGCCGGACTCGCCTTGAGCGCGTCCATGATTTTTTCCGTGAGCGGAGCGATTTTTTGATAACCCACGCGCGGGCCATTCAGCGTGAGATCAATTTTTTCGTCGAGCCGCACGGCTTTGATAAACCCATCGAGCGCCTGACCGGTCGCCAGCGCGCCCGTCAGATCGCTGAAATAAAATAGCCCGCGATGCGTGTGGTTGATGATCGCGTTGTAACCCAGCGGCGACTCGCCCGTGACGAGCAGTTGCACCGGTTGCCCGGCGACAAACCGCGCCGGCGTGAGATTGAGATAACGATTTAAACGCGCGCTCGCGATGATCCGCTCCGTCTTCACATCAAGCGCGACGTGCACGACCAACCACGCGCCCTCGCGCAACGGCACCGTCTGCTCGCGGATCGGCAGCAACAGATCTTTTTCCAGCCCCCAATCGAGAAACACGCCGATCCGCGGATTAACGCTCACGACGCGCAAGTAGGCGAATTCTCCGACCATCGCGTACGGCGCGGCCGAAGTCGCCACGAGCCGATCCTCGGAGTCGCGATAAACAAACACGTCGACGAGCTCGCCGACCGCTGGACGTTTTTTGAGTTGGCGACCGGGCAGCAAGATTTCGCCGTGAGTGCCGCCGTTGAGATAAAACCCCGGGGTCGCTTCGCGGACGAACGGGAGCAAATTGCGTTTACCGATGAGAGCCATGTTTCCCCCCACGGTGTCCGAAAGCGCCCGCATGAGGAGGTAAATCGCACGGGCCACTCAGAGATAATTCGCGGCGCCTTGCGTGCTGTAACCGCTGCACCATAGTGCGTCCTGTGCCAGCCACCACGTTTCAACTTCCTGTCATTTTTGATCTCGGCGCGACCTTCGCCTTCGCCCTCACCGGCGCGCTGGCTGGCCTCAAGCGCGGCTACGATATCGTCGGCGTGTTCTTCCTCGCGCTCGTATCCAGTATCGGCGGCGGGCTCATTCGCGACGGCGTGTTTATCCCCGCCACTACACCGACCCCGCTCCTCACCGATGCACGCTACATCGAGGTCATCATCGCCGCGACGGTCGTCTGCGCGATCTTTGGTCGACGCATCAAACACTTCCGACGAGCTATCGCCGTCATCGACGCGCTCGGCCT
>CAJAFD010000022.1 GCA_903938935.1 uncultured Opitutia bacterium | reverse complement strand
TCGCCAATTTAGAAAAATCTCTCCTCGAAACTCGCCGTCACGCCGAAGCCAACGCCGCTCAATTGGCCGCCTCGCGCGAACAAACCGCCGCCCACGTCGCCAATTTAGAAAAATCTCTCCTCGAAACTCGCCGTCACGCCGAAGCCAACGCCGCTCAATTGGCCGCCTCGCGCGACCAAACCGCTGCCCACGCCGCCAATCTCCAAAAAATCATCGACACCCTTCGCCCGCAATTCAGCCACAGCGAGACCCAACGCCAACAAGCCGAAACCCTCCTCGCGGCCGCCCGCGCCCAGATGACCGCGCTCGATCAAGAAATCGACCGCCTCGAAGGCGTCCGCACCCAGCTCCAAAACCAGATCGATTTCGCCCACCACCAGATCAACGAACTCCGCGCCCAAGGCGCTGCCCTCGCTGATTCCAGCGCCCGCGCCCTTGCCCAAGTCGGCGAACGCCTCCGCGATCACCTCGCCACCATCCGCCACCGCGAAGACGTTATCCGCCAGCGCGACGAAAAAATCCGCCAACTCCAAACCAGCTTCTCCTGGAAAATCACCGCGCCCCTCCGCGCCCTGCGCCGCACGTTCATCGACTCACGCCGGCCCGCGCCCGCACTTCCCGCCGGCGACAACGCGCCCATCCCGGCGCCCGAGCTCCCGCAGCTGCCCGCCACCCTCACGACGTTCCAGCCGCCCGCCGAACGCGCCCTGCCTTTCAGCGTCGATTTCCCCAACCGCTGGGCCTTCGCCCCCCGCAAACTCTCCCTCCGCGGCTGGTGCTTCGCCGACGACGGCACTTCCCTTAAAAACATCCGCGCCTCCATCAACGGCCGCACCTACCCCGGCACGTATGGCCTGAAGCGCATGGACGTCCTCGCCGCCGTCCGCGAAAAACCCCAAGCCGAATACTGCGGCTGGAAAGTCGAAGTCGAACTCCGCGACGGCGACACCCACATCGTCCTCGAAGTCGGCGACGCCGACGGCCGCTGGCAGATTTTCTTTAAAAACGACCTCAACGTCGGCGCCGACTTCGACGTCGCCGAGCTCACCTCCTACGAGCGCTGGGTCACCACCTACGACACGCTCACCAACGACCGCCTCAGCGCCCAGCGCGAAAGCAGCCGCCACTTCCCGCGTCGCCCGCTCATTTCGATTCTCGTCCCCGTCTACAACACGCCGGAAAAGTGGCTCGCCAAAGCCATCGCCTCAGTCGGCGAACAAACCTATTCCAACTGGGAACTCTGCCTCGCCGACGACGCCTCGACCGCGCCTCACATTCGCCCGCTGCTCGAGAAATACGCCGCCGCGGACCCCCGCATCAAAGTCTGCTTCCGCCCGAAAAACGGTCACATTTCCGCCGCCTCCAACTCCGCCCTCGAGCTCGCCACCGGTGAATTCATCGCGCTTCTCGACCACGACGACGAACTCACCCCGCACGCCCTCTACGAAATCGCCTGCGCGCACAACGCCGACCCCTCGGCCGATTTCTTCTACTCCGACGAAGACAAAATCGACGAAGAGGGCCACCGCCACGAACCCTACTTCAAACCCGATTTCCTGCCCGACCTCTTCCTCGGGCAGAACTACACTTCGCACCTCACGGTTTACCGCGCCTCGCTGATGCGCCAAGCCGGCGGCTTCCGCGTCGGGTACGAAGGCTCGCAAGACTGGGACCTCGCCCTGCGCGTCGTGAGCCTCATGCCCGATCACAAAAAGATCCGGCACATCCCGAAAATCCTCTATCACTGGCGCGCCATTCCTGGCTCCACGGCGCTCCTTTCCAGCGAGAAAAACTACCCGGTCAAAGCCGCCAAAAAAGCGCTCACCGATCACTTCGCCCGCCTCAAACAAACCGTCGAGCTCATCCCCGTCCCCGGCGATCACTGGCGCGTGAAATATCCGCTCCCCGCGAAACCGCCGCTCGTGTCGTTGCTCATCCCCACGCGCAACGGCCTCAAATTCCTCCAGCGTTGCGTCGACAGCATCCTCGAGAAAACCACGTATCCGAATTACGAGATCCTCATCATCGACAACGGCTCCGACGATCCCGCCACGCTCGCCTATTTCAAAACCGTCGCGGCCAAAAAATCCGTCCGCGTGATCCCCTACGACGCGCCGTTCAATTACAGCGCGATCAATAATTTCGCCGCCAAACAAGCCAAGGGCACCGTCCTCGGCCTGCTCAACAACGACCTCGAAGTGATCCACGCCGATTGGCTCGACGAAATGGTCGCTCAGTCGCTCCGCCCCGCCATCGGCTGCGTGGGCGCGATGCTCTATTATCCCAACGACACCGTGCAACACGCCGGCGTCATCATCGGCCTCGGCGGCGTCGCCGGTCACGCGTTCCGCGATTTCAACCGTGGCACCGAAGGCGTTTTCAACCGCGCTCGCCTCGTCCAAAACTACGGCGCCGTGACCGCCGCCTGTCTACTCATCCGCAAAGAAATCTTCGACCAAGTCGGCGGCCTCGACGAGAAACACCTCGCCGTCGCCTTCAACGACGTCGATTTCTGCCTCAAAGTCCGCGCCGCCGGCTACCTCAATCTCTGGACGCCGTTCGCCGAACTCTACCACCACGAATCCGCCAGCCGCGGCGTCGAAGACACGCCCGAGAAACACGAACGCTTCCGCGGCGAAGTGGAAACGATGATGAAGCGCTGGGAAAAAGAACTGAAACACGATCCCGCCTACAACCCCAACCTCACGCTCGAGCTCACCGATTTCACCCTCGCCGCGCCTCCGCGTCCCTGGGTGCCTTGAGATTATATCCAGCGCGCTGGGCGCGGAGCTGCAACCGATGAAATTCGCCCTCGATACGCCGCTCGCCGACGCCCCCTGCGATCCCCTCGCGCTGCCGGTCGAGGGTTGGGTTTACCTCGGCGCTGACCAGGCGAAGATCGTATCCGTCGAAGCCTTACTCAACGGCGCCTCCCTCGGAGCCACCACGCAGCTCACGATCCGCGCCGACGTCAACGCCACGCACGCGCTCCCGCCGCAGACTGCCACGGCCTTCCGTTTTTTTGGTTACACCGCCGCGCCCAAGTTTGGCGGCGCCGGTCGTCTGACTGTTTTAGTGCATCTCAGCGATGGCGGTCCGCCGATCATTTTGGCCGATCATTCCATCCACGTGATCTACCAAGATCACCGCCAAAATCCCTTCGGCGTCCTTCTCACGCCGGAGCTCGTCGCGCTGCACAACCGCGAGCACATCTACGGCTCGGGCCCGTCGCTCGCGGTCGGCAGCGGCGAGATGCTTGCGCTCGCTCAGCGCTACCTCGGCCCGCCCCCGCGCCGCGTCCTTGATGTCGGCTGCGGCCTCGGCTGGTACGGGACTCAACTCCGCGCCGCCGGCTACGATTGGCACGGTGCGGAGATGAAGCCCGCCGATTGCGCCGCCATGACCGCCGCCGGTTTGCCGCACACCCAAGTCGACGGCACTGGTCTGCCGTTTGCCGATGATGCGTTCGACGCCGGCCTCTGTATCGAAGTCCTTGAACACATCGCTGAGCCCCGCGCCTTTCTCAGCGAAATCCGCCGCGTCGCGCCCCGGCGCCTCATCATCTCCGTGCCCAACGCCGAGCTGATTCCTTATCTCCACAACTACCTAGCCGTGCCTTGGCACATGTTGGAGGCGGATCATAAAAATTTCTTCACGCGCGCCAGCCTCGGCACCCTGCTGCGCGAATTTTATCCCCACGTCGAAGTCGGCTTCCACACCGCCCATCCGCTGAAAACGCCTGAAGGTACGACGGCCTTCTACAATCTCTTCGCCGTCGCCCACAGTTAACCGTTTCCTGCCTGCGCCTTATTTCCGTGTACAAAAAATTTTATTCCGTAGTCACAACCGTGGGCTTCGCCCTGGGTCTTTTCGCCTTCATCTTGGGCGTGCGTTGGGCCGTATTTGATCGCTACGGCATGACGCTGCCCGAGTGGGACCAATGGGACGCCGAGGGTCTGAAGTTGCTCGCGCCGTGGTTTAACCAAGACGGTTTTTTGAGCGCGCTGTTCACGCCGCACAATGAGCACCGCGTCGTGCTGACCAAGCTGCTCAACCTCGGCCTCACACTCGCCAACGGTCACTGGGACCAAAGGCTCGAGGCCGTCGTCAACGCGCTCTTCCCAGCCACGCTCGGCGTCGTCTTCTTTGTGCTCGCCAGGCGCCATCTGGAGCGCCGTTGGCTCGCGCCCTTCACGGTCTTCCTCGGTCTCATTTACGCCCTTCCCTTCGCTTGGGAAAACGTGCTCGGAGGCTTCCAGTCGCAGCAGTTTTTTCTCGTCGGCCTCGCGCTCGTTG
>CAJAFD010000021.1 GCA_903938935.1 uncultured Opitutia bacterium | reverse complement strand
GCCTCGATGCGCGCGCGCGCTTCGCGACGACGACGTTGAGGATCGGTCGCGTAACGCCGACTCGCGGCCAAGCGGAGCCACCACGCCACGACCACCACGAGCGGCACCACCACCACCAGCATCAAACTACTCGAGGCCAAGGGCGGCAACCCGAGGCGCGCGCCCGCGATAGGATCAAGCGGCAACGGCGGCGGCGCCACGGGCACCGGCACGCGGTCGGCGCCGCCGGCAGAGGCGTTTACTGCGGCGGGCGGCGGGACGATGGCGCCCGGTGCGGCGGCTTCGCCGGTCACGGTGAGCGCCACGGATTCGCTCGTGAGCATCTGATAAGCGCCGACCTTGGGGTCGAAATACACGAAGCGCACCGGCCCGAGTTGATACGCGCCGGGCCGGCTGGGGATGAGCAACATCTCTTGCGTGAGACTGCCTTCAAAGAGTTGGCCGCGGTTCATCACGCGCTTGGTGACCGGTGTGACGATTTGAAAATCGCGCGAGATCGTCTGCGCCGGGAGGCGGCTGATCTCGGGCCAATTGCCCGTGCCCGCGAGTTCGACCGTCCACGTCACGGATTCGCCCACGGCGACCTGCGTCGCGGCGGCCTTGGCCTTGAGCGTGAAGTTGCCGACGGCTTTCGCGAACTCGACCGGAGCTGGCGCGGGCAACGGCTTGAAGTTAAGCGGCAGCGGGTCGCTCGAAACGAGAAACCCATCGGTGAGCGGTTGGCCGTTGGCGGCGATGTCGGTGACGAGAGTGAGCGGTTGGCGACCGGGCGGGAGCACGGCGGGGCCAGCGGTGCGACCATAGGTGCGCGTGGTGCGCGTGAGCTGGACTTTGTTACGCGCTTCTTGGGTCGAGGCGGACGACCAATCCTCAGCGTTGAACTGCGGGCTGCTCCAATCAAAGGGACCTCCAAGGGATTGAAACGAACGACGCGCGACGGTGATGTCTTCGGTGAGCGTGAAGAGTTCTCCGACCCAAAAGGTATCGCGCTCGGTGCGCAAGGCGACGGTGGCGATCTGCGCCAAAGGCACGCCGTCGATGGCGGGCGCCGGGGCGGGCGGCGTCTGCGCCGAGAGGAGGCTCGCAGCCAAAATCAACGTCGTACCCAGCACACTAGAAGAAAGAGATCGCATAATCATCACCAGTCGGGGCCCTGCGACACGAGGTCACGCCTCGTGCCTTCGAGCATTTGGAAGAGTTTGGCCGGAGCGTCTTGGCTCCGGACGTGGTCGAGTTTTTGCAGCGGTAAGATGAGTTCGGGATGTTCGTCGCGCTCTTGGTCGGCGGCGGTGCGCTCGTTTCCGACGAGCTGCATATCGGAGGGCGGCGGGGGCGGACCGGGATCGGGCGCGGCGGAGTTGGCGGCGAGCGAACCGAAGGCGGAGTTGGCGGCGAATTTGGTTTTGGCTTCGTCGGGTTCCCCCGAGGCGGCGTTGGGGTCGCTGGCGTTGAAGCCGACGCCGCCGCGGCCATTGGATTCGATCATGTCGTGGGCGGGATCGAAGCTCGGCGTGAGCGCGGTCTTGCCGGCGGCATCAGGGCGGGCGGTTTGCCAAGGCTCGCGGTTGGCGCGGGCGAGCGCGTCGATGTCGGCGCGCAGCTTCGGCCAATCCCCACCGGCGCGTTCGAGGGCTTCACCGAGAGCGACGGCACGCAACGCATCATCGGGCACGGAAACGGGGAAACGTTGGCGCGCCTTCAGGTTGTTTTCCATGTAGGCGATCATGTCGATCGCGAGGGAAACGCAGTCGAAGCTCTCGGGCTTGGGCTTCGCCAAGATCTGCTCGATGCGGCGGCCGACCATCGCGCCGAGCGTGGCCATAGGCGTGCGCGCGGCGGGGCTGTTGGGGTCTTCGTTTTCAGCGGCGTCTTGCGCGTAGCCGACGAGGACGAGGCTCAAGAGACTCAACGTGGTGAGACCGGCGACAAACGCCGCGCGGGGGCGCGCCGTGACAGGTTTCGCAACCGGTAAACGCACGTCGCGCGCGCGCGGCCGCACGGGTAATTCGCGCCAGAAACTGAGCGACAACAACACCAACGCCGGCACGAGCGCCCACGCGTAACGCTCGACGAGGCGCGTCTGATCTTTGGTAAAGGCGGTGGCTTTCGACTCGGCGGTGCCAACGCGCTTGAGCAGATCGACGACGTTCACCCACGACGGCGCGGGCGCGTAAAGTCCACCCGTGGCTTTCGCCATCTCTTCGAGCGTGGCGGCTTTGAGCTGGGTGACGACTTCGGTACCCGTCGCGTCGCGCACGACGCCATCGCGACCCAAGGGAATCACGGCGCCGGCCGACGTACCGACGCCGAGGGTGACGAGACGCACGTCGCGTTGTTTCAACTGCGCCGCGAGCGGTTTCCACGCGTCGTCAAAGGCTTCACCATCGCTCAACACCACGAGCACGCGTTGCACGCCATCAGTCGGACTGTACGCGGCGAGACTCGTCTCGAGCATCGCGCGGAAGTTGGTCCCGCCCTGCGGAAAATAATCGGGCGAAAGATTGGGCAACAAACCCGCGAGGATATCGTAGTCCACGCTGAGCGGCAGTTGTAGATAAGACGTGCCCGCAAAGAGCACGAGACCGACGCGTTCGCCGGAGAGTTTATCGAGGAGGCCTTGGATGAGGAGCTTGGCGTGATCGAGCCGCGAAGGTTTCACGTCGCGCGCCAACATGCTGCGCGAAAGGTCGAGCGCGATCATGACCTCCTTGGGTTGTTCGCCGACGGGGACATCGACAAAACCGTAGCGCGGCCCCGCGAGCGCGACGACGAGCAACGCGAGCCCGAGCCAGAAACGCCAACGCACGCGCGGCGGCTTGATCGTGACGTCGAGATCGACGCGTTCGCGCCCGGCCCCACAGGCGCATGATGCCCGGCCAGCGCCCGGCGACGACGCCTTGACGCAAGCCATCGAGGAGCGCGAGCGCCGCAACGAGAAGCAACAACCCGAGCGCGTACGGTTGACCGAGATTCATGTGAGAGCCTCCCGGCGCCACGGCGTGTACGCCAATAATCCGCCCGCCAGCAACAAGCCCAACGAGCCCGAGACGAGCCAAGGAAACAGTTCGCGGGCGCGCTTGGTTTTAGATTCGAAGCGGAGTTTTTTCGCGCCGTCGATGGCCTTGAAGGCGGCGGCGATGGTGTCGGTATTATCGGCGCGGAAGTAGGCGCCACCGGTGGTTTTGGCGATGTCGCGCAACGCGTCTTCGTCGAGATCGGCGAGGATGCGGCGATAACCGGTGATCTTGCCCGCTTCGTCGAAGATCGGATACGGCGCGGAGCCAGCTTTGCCCGCACCGATCGTGTAAACGGTGATGCCGCGTGTCTTCGCGATCTCGGCGGCTTGCGCGGGCTTGAGGACGCCGCGGTTGTTGGAACCATCGGTGAGCAACACGATGAACGCGCTCGGGCGCTTGGTGGTTTTGTCGTTCTTGGATTGTTCGAGTCGAGTCAGCGCGACGCCGAGACCGTCACCGATGGCGGTGCCATCTTCCATGAGACCGATCTTGAGCCGCTCCGTCTGGCGGGCGAGCCACGCGTGATCGGCGGTGAGCGGGGCGAGCGTGTACGCGCGTCCCGCAAAAACGGCGAGACCGATGCGGTCGTTGGGGCGCGTATTGATGAAGGCTTGGATGACGGGCTTGATGGCTTGGAGGCGATTGAGCCGCACGCCGCCTTGTTCAAAATCTTCCGCGAGCATCGAGCCCGAGAGGTCGATCGCGAGCATGAGATCGTAGCCTTCCTGCCGCACCTCGGTGCTGATCTCCATTTTCTGCGGCCGCGCGAGTGCGACGACGAGCAACACCAAGCCACCGCCCATCAAGATCGCCGGCAAACGCGTCGCGGGCACGAGCACCGGCCGCCACCACGCCGCCGCAAACGGCACGATCAACGCCGGCAACCCGCGCCGCCAACGCAGCCAACTCACCAGCGGCAAAATCAGCAGCGCGAGCAACCACCACGGATATTGGAGGGCAACGTCGTTCATGGTCAGCGGCGCAGGCGCATGTGCCCGTGGAAAAATTTCACGAGTGCATCGACCATGGATTCGTCCGGCGTGACGACGAGACGGCTCTGGCGATCGGGAAACAGTTTCGCAAACGCCGCGTC
>CAJAFD010000020.1 GCA_903938935.1 uncultured Opitutia bacterium | reverse complement strand
TTTTGGGTGAACGAAGTAGGCGGGTTAAGCGCGGGCGCGCGGCGGCGACCGGTGGGGTCGGCGGTCGGCGAGGCGGCAAAATTCGGAGTGGAAGCCTCGGGTTTTTTAGCTTGTACGGCGGTGAGCAGCGCGAGGGCTTGGAGGGTTTTACCGAGGCCCATTTCATCGGCGAGGATGCCGCCGAGTTCGGCGCGATGGAGGTGCCAGAGCCAGGCGACCCCGAGGCGTTGATAAGGCCGGAGCAGGGTTTCGAGCGCGGGAGCGAGCGGAGCGGGCGCGAGGCTCGTGAGGTGGCGGAGCGCGGCGCTGCGGGTTTTCCAAGTTTCGGGTGGCACCCAGCCGGGGGCGAGTTCTTCGATGATGGCTTCGGCCTCGGCGACGCGGGCGGCGCTGACGCGTTGGGCGCGGCGGGGGGCGATCGGCGCGGTGGGATCGCCGGCGAGCGCGCGTTGGGCGGTGGCGAGTTTTTCGAGTTGGGCGGGAGCGATGAGGTAGACTTGGCCGCCGGCTTCGAGGTAGCGGCGGTTGGTGGCGATGGCTTCGCGTAGCGTGGCTTCGTCGGCGGAGCCGGCTTTGAGCCCGAGGCTGAGGGCGTAGCCGCCGGAGGTTTCGGTGGCTTCGGCGGTGATCTCGGCGGAGCGGAGGCGCGCGGTGTGTTTCTCGAAGTTTTCCGTGAAGTCGGCGTCGAAGCCGGTGCGGAGACGTTCGCCTTGGGCGGCGAGAAAATTGAGCGTTTTATGGCGGTCGCGGAGCCACCATTTGCGCGAGGACGGGTCGAGCGTGAAGCCGGAGGTTTTGAGGAGCTCGAGAGCGCGGGCGTATTGCGGGTGCTCGGGCGAGGGCAGGGTGACGGCGAGAAAATTTTCTGAGCCGTCGACGATCAGGCCCTGGGGCGCACCGGTTTTTTTCGGCGGAAGAGATCGAGCGGCGATTGAAGTGGTGGGCTTAGTCGGTGCGGCGGGTGGTGGTGGCGTCGAACCGAGAAGTGCGGCGTGGCGCCAGACGCCGGCTTGGCCGTTGTGCACAAAAATGGGTTCTTGGCCGGCGGCGGCGGCGAGCTCGCGGAGTTGGGTGCGAGTGAGTTGAAGGAAAGCGGGCGGCGCGGCGGTGCCGCAGAGACGTTGAAGGTGAGCGAGGACGGGAAAGAGCGCGGGGGAGGGCGCGATGTGTGGGTCGAATTCCACCTTTACCGGGATGGCGTCGCGGAGGACGGCGGCGGCGAGGTTGGGCGGGAGGACGAGGCGAAGCATGGGACGCGGAGGCGAAGTTGCGCGGGGAAACGCCGGAGCTGGCAACTGTTTTTGCGCTAGCGAATGCGGCGGATTTGGCGGCGGGCGAGCCACGGGTCAACGCGCGCAAGGAGGAAACGCGCCCAAGCGCCGTGCAGTCGCGTGAACCACGTACGGGAGGCGCGCCAGTCGTCAAACGTCACGGCGTGAGCGTGCGCGAGATCGGCTTTAAAAATAGCGTCGGCGGCCTCGGTGAGGAGGGGATCGCACAGGTGGACGGTGAGTTCGTAATTGATGGAGAGAGAACGCGCGTCGAGGTTCGCCGAGCCGACAAAAACGGCGTCGTCGATGATGGTGAGTTTGGTGTGGAGCACCTGCGGCTGGTATTCCCAGATGCGGATGCCGGCTTTGAGTAACGAGCCGTAAAGCGAGCGCGCGGCGCTTTGCGCGAGCGGTACATCGGTGCGGCCAGCGAGCAGCAACTCGACGTGGCCGCCGCGGCGGGCCACGGTGCGCAAGGCTCGGCGCAGGCGGAAGCCGGGCACAAAATAGGCCGAGACGATGCGGACGTGACGAGCGTGGCGCAGACTCCGCAGGAGCTGATGCGTGAATTGGTTGCGCCCTAGATGCGGCCCGCTGAACAGCACGGGCCCGGGCGCTCCGCGCGAAAAGGGATTGGCCTGGGTCGCGCGTTGCAGGCTGCGCAGGAACCAGCGGCGTACGCGGTGCTCGCTAAACAGATGGTCGAAAGAGTCGGCGAGTTGACGAAGCGCGCGCGGATCGTGCAGTTCCAAACCGAGATCACGCCAACCCCCGGTGACACCGTCGCCATCGTATTCGGCCGCGAGATTAAAACCGCCGGTGATGGCGACGCGGTCGTCGATCAGCAGGAGTTTGCGGTGATTGCGCAGGGAAAAATTCGCGAGGGTGAGCGGGTTGAATACGCGAGCTTCGCCGCCCGCCTGGTGTAGTGCGCACCAATAATCGTCGGGCAAGCCGGAGGAGCCGGCGCCATCGATGAGAATTTGCACGCGGACCCCGCGTGCGGCCGCTTGAGTGAGAGCAGAGAGAAATCGGGCGCCGACCGCGTCGTGGCCCCAGATGTACGTCTCGCAGCGGATCGAAACTGTGGCGCGGTTGATCAATTCCAGCATCCGCGTGTAGGCGACGGCCCCGGTGGGCAACCAGCGGGCCGGCTCCAAGATGGCGGCGGGCAGGACGGACGAACGAGGCGCGGACATGACTCGAGTGACTCAATGCGCATCACGGTATTCAGCGAGAATTTTTCCTATAAATATCAGCGCGGCACGTGTGGCCTGTTTTGTTTGGGCCGTCTGGAGAGAGTCTGCTGCGCTAATGTTGGCTTAAAAATAAGTTTGTATCGCCATAAGCCCGACGCGCTGCGTGGGTCGTGGCATTATCACTGACGAATTTATTGTTCCGCCCTGCGCTGGTTGTGGGCGTTGTTGTCACTTAGTGGTCGAGTTGCGGGCGGGGGACGTGGTGCCGGAGGCGCTGGTGACGGAGCACTTCGGGGTGCGCTGCATGGATCAACGCGGCGACGGCGCGTGTGTGGCGCTGGATGCCGCGACTCGTCTGTGCACGATTTACGAGCAACGCCCGCAGACGTGCCGCGACTTTAATCGCGGTGAGGCGCTGTGCCGGCGCACGCTCGGGCTTTGAGGCGCTGCGCGGGCGAATGGCTCAGCGCAGGGCGGGGCGGAGGGCGCGACGGAGTTCGCCGGTGAGAATAATTTGTTGGCGACAGGCTGCGTCCAAGGCCTCGCGGGAATCGTCGGCGACGGGCTCGATTTTAAACGCGACGGTGAGCGCGGCGACCGGCGGGAGCGTGGCGGTCAGGAGGCGTTTGTGGCAGTGCTGGCGCAGGGGCGTGGCGCGCGATTCAAGGACGAGAAAGATTTTTTCACCGGCTGCGCTCGTTTGGAAAATCACCGCCACACCTAAAACGGAGGCGGGGATCGCGGTGTCGAGAGCCGCGGCCGGGCAAAGCGTGAGACCGAATTGTTGTGCCCAAGAGTCGGATTTGGATTCCATCCGGCAGCGTCAGGTAAACCACGGGCGACGCCAAGGGGCATTTTCCAACCGTCGGCGATTAAATAGCTGAGCCGACTTTGACGCAAGAATCTGGCTTCGGCGGTCCTTTTTGAGCCCCGGAGTTTCGCTGTAATTCGCTCTTGCCAGTGGAAACATCGTTCGCTGTTTTCGACCCTCTGTCTGTTCAACCAAACATAAACTAAAACCAACTAACCATCCCACGATCGCAAGGCGGCCCTCTGGCCGACCTGTGTAACGTAGATACATAGATCCCATGAGCCTCAATATCACTCCTAAAGACCTCCTCGATGCTGGCGTCCACTTCGGACACCAAACCAAACGCTGGAACCCACGTTCCAAGCCGTTCGTTTTCGATCATCGTCAAGGCATCAGCATCATCGACTTGGGCAAGACCCACGCCGCCCTTGAGAAGGCCGTGACCTTCCTCGAAAACACCGTCGCCAACGGCGGCAACGTCCTCCTCGTCGGCACCAAGCGCCAAGCCAAGGAAATCATCCGTGAGGCCGCTGCGACGACCAACATGCCGTTCTGCGTCGATCGCTGGCTCGGTGGCACCCTGACCAATTACGAGACCGTCAAAAAATCCATCGCCAAGTATAAGAAATACCAAGCCATGGAAACCAACGGCGAACTCTCGAAGTTCTCCCGCAAGGAAGAATCCGCGATCAAGCGCGAGATGGTCCGCATGCAGAAGAATTTCAGCGGCATCGTTGATATGCCCGGCCTGCCCACCTCGATGTTTGTCATCGACGTTAACCACGAGGCCATCGCCGTCGCCGAAGCCGCTCGCTCGGGCATTCCGTGCATCGGCTTGGTCGATACCAACTCCGATCCCGCGACCGTCTCGCACCCGATCCCTGGCAACGACGACGCCGTGAAGTCCATCCGCATCATCGTTGATGCCGTGGTCGCCGCCATCCAAAGCGGCCTCGCTCAACGCGACACCCGTCGCGCTGACCGTGGCGCCGCTGCGCAAGCCGCCGCCCACGCTGCGACCACGACCGCCGATCAGATCGACCTCTCCAAAGTCGAATTGCCCGCCGGCATCGCCCCGCTCGTCGACGGCGAAGTCGAACCCACCGTCGTCAAGAAGCCCGTTCGCGCCAAAAAAGCCGCGGTCAAGGCCGAGTAAGTTTTCCCATCCTCTCAACGAAACCACTGATTTCTAATGAGCACTCCCATCACCGCTCAAATGGTTAACGAGCTGCGCGGCGCGACCGGCGCCGGGCTCCTTGACTGCAAAAAAGCCCTGACAGAGGCCAACGGCAGCGTGCCCGAGGCCATGACGATCCTGCGCAAGAAGCTCGGCAGTAAACTCGATAAACTCTCCACCCGCACCACCAAGGAAGGCTTGATCGAAAGCTACATCCATCTCGGTGGCAAAGTGGGCGTGTTGATCGAGGTCAACTGCGAGACCGACTTCGTCGCCCGCAACGACGATTTCCGCGCGTTTGTTCGCGACCTCTGCTTGCAGATCGCCGCTGCCAACCCGCTCTACATCTCCCGCGACCAAGTTCCGGAAGCTGACCTCGCCAAAGAGCGCGAGATCGCTGCGGCCGCCGTCGCTGGCAAGCCGCCCGCCGTGGTCCAGAAGATCGTCGACGGTAAACTCGAGAACTTCTTCTCGACCGTTTGCTTGATCGATCAGCCGTTCGTGAAACAGAACGACAAATCAATCAAAGACTTCTTGTCCGCGCAGATCGCCAAGACGGGCGAGAACATCATCATCCGTCGTTTCACGCGCTTCCAGCTCGGCGCCTAAGTAGCGCTCTCGGCTTTAGTTTTCAAAACCGCTCCTTCGGGGGCGGTTTTTTTATGCCGCGCTCCACGGCTGCGACCGCGTCCCGCAGTTGCTTCGCGCCGCGCCTTGGCTTTGGCTCCTGGGATGAAAGTCACCCGAGTCCAGATTGTCACCCGTGGCCTGACCAACTGCTGCCCGAATTGCGGTGAACGCACCCTCTTTAAGGCCGGTACTTTTTTTCAGGTGAACAAAGAATGTCCCTCGTGCGGTCTTAAAATTGAGCGCGCCAACGACGAAGGTTTTTTCCTCGGCTCCATGTCGCTCAACTACGGTGTGACGTTGGTGGTGTTCCTCGTTCCAATCCTGTTGCTCGCCTACTACAAGATCATCGGCACGACGACGGCGATCGTCTTGGCGGGCGTGGGCTCCATCGTATTCCCCGCGCTATTTTATCGCTCATCTCGGAGTTGGTGGCTGATGAACTACTATATTTTTCTGCCGCATCACCTGCCCGCCAATAAAGCGCCGGTACCGCCCGGACAGGACGAAAATCTGTAGTTCCGCAGGGTTGGTGATTTTCGGCTTCCGTTTTCGGAGTCGCAACCTACGTTTCGCTCTCTTGCGCCGGAGAGGTGGCAGAGTGGTCTAACGCGCCTGACTCGAAATCAGGTGTGGCCGAAAGGTCACCGG
>CAJAFD010000019.1 GCA_903938935.1 uncultured Opitutia bacterium | reverse complement strand
TGGTCTCGCGGTTGGGGTGGTGGGGTTTTTTGTGTTAACGGTGGACCTCGCTACGACGAGCGGCTTTCGGCTCACTAACTTCGCGGCGCTGGCGGCGGCCGTGCGGTATTGGCTGACCTTGCTCGGGTCGGTGCCCGGCTTGGAGCATGGCGTGTTATCACCTGGGTTCGGGCTCATGGGCTTGGTGTTACTGGTTTATATTTTTTACAAGGGCGTGGCGCAGCGTGAGCCGGTGCTGGGGGCGTTTTTGATCTTTGTGCTAGGGGCCACGGCCTTGATTGCTTATGGGCGGTTCACGATGGCATCGCCGCAGATCGCGCCGCGTTATTTTATCCAGAGTGCGATTTTTTGGGCGACCTTGGGGGTTTTGATCATCGAGGTGAAAGTCGCGCCGGCGCGTTTTTGGCGGACGTGTCTGCCCGTGCTCGGTTTGTTGGGTGTCTTCAACGTAGTGGCGACGCAGCGTTACCTGCCGGTGGCGGAGCGGTTTTTCCGCCAGCGCCTAGCGGCTATTCACTACTACGACAAGTGGCTCACGTTGGCCGGTGCGCCGTTCGCATTGCACCCGGATGCCCTGCTCGCCGATCGCGTCCTCAAGGCTGCCGAGCAACGCGGAATCTTTCGCCTCCAAGCGCGTTCCTCGCCGCCGATTGCGGTGCGATTGCCTGCTAAAGAAATAGCGATGGATTATCACCTGGATGAAATCTCGCTCGGCAATGGGCGGATTCATATCCGTGGCTGGATGCTGCCGCGCGGGCCATGGAAAGATGAATATCGCCCGCACCTCGTGTTCAAAGCCGGGGAGCGCGAATTCGTCTTCCGTGGCCGGCGGGAGCGGCGATTGGATGTGGCCGAGCTTTATAAACGACCTGAAGCGCAGGAGGCGGGCTTCCTTTTTGTGATTCGCCGGGTTGAATTACCGCCGACGGATTTGAAAGTTTCGCTGGAGTTGCGCTCGACGAAGGAAGCGATTTTCACCCAGACCGACCACCGAATCAATAACCAGGAAAATTTTAACCCTGGGGCTTTGGCCGCGCTGCCGCCCTCGCTCTGGCAGCCGGCTCGGCAGATTTTCATCGGGGTGCTGCCATAATGTCCTGCGGCTGAGTCGCAGCGGTGCGGGCGGTTAGGCTCAGCCCCTGCTCGCGCGCCGACGCAGGTTGTCGCAGACGATCGCGGCGGCGACGCCGGCGTTGAGCGATTCGGCGGCGCCGTAGCGCGGGATCGTCACGCGGCGCGTGATCAACGCCGCGACCGCCGCCGACAACCCGCGGCCTTCGCTGCCGATCACGATCACCGCGTCGCGCAACGCCGGGAGCTCATGCACATCGTCGCCGGTCAGATCGCAGCCGAGCACGGGCACGTTTAACCCGACGAGCGCGGTCGCGAGTTCCGCCGTGTGCGCGCGCACGCGAGCGAAGGAGCCCATGCTGGCGTTGATGACTTTTTGGGAAAAAAGATCGGCGCAATCCGGTGACAGCACGACGCGCTCCAGTGCAAACCAATCGGCGAGCCGCAGCAGCGTGCCGACGTTGCCGGCGTCTTGCACGCCGTCGAGCGCGAGCGTGAGGCCGCGGTTGAGATCGCCGGCCGCGAGCGGGGTGCGGGTGAGCGGACCGACGGCCAGTACGGAAGACGGCGTGGGGAAATGACTGGCGCGCGCCATTTCTTCGGGCGTGAGGCCGTGGGTTTTGTAACCGGGCCAAGCGGGCGTGCCGTAGATTTCGGAAAACGGAAATTTTGCCGCGAGGAGTTCGGCGACGACTTTTTCGCCTTCGACGACGAAGAGGCCGAGCGCTTCGCGGTTTTTTTTCTCGCGCAAGGAGCGGAGGCGTTGGAGATCGGCTTTGGTCGGCATCGCGGGCAACACCATGACGGGCCGCGGGGTCGCGGCTCAAGCGCGGGTTTGCGCCCCAGGGGGAAAAACGTCCACGCTCGGCCGATGAATCGGAGTGCAACGCCACCTCTCGGAAACGGGCGCGGTCTCGCGCTGGCGCTCGGCGGCCTGCTGGTGGTGGCGGCGTGGGCGGGGAGTTTTGGCGCGCCGTTCGTGTTCGATGACATCGCGGCGGTGCGGGAAAATCCGACGCTGCGGGCGGGGTGGAAACTCGGCGAAGTGTTGGCGCCGCCGGCGGGACTTTCGGTGAGTGGTCGTCCGGTGGCGAATGCGTCGCTGGCGCTCAGTTACGCGCTGAGCGGAGAGCAACCGTGGGGTTATCACGCGGTGAACCTCGCGTTGCATCTGGCGACGGCGGGGTTGTTGGCGGGAGTGGTGCGGCGGACGTTGCGGCGGCCGAGGTGGCGGGAAACTTTTGGTGCGGCGGCGGATGAACTCGCGCTGGCGGTGGCGGCGGTGTGGGCGCTGCATCCGTTGCAGACGGCGACGGTGACTTATGTGATGCAGCGCACGGAAGGGCTCGCGGGATTTTTCGCGGTAGCGACGCTTTATAGTTTTTTGCGCGGCGCAGCAGCCGAGCGCGGTGGTCGGGGTTGGCTGGCGGCGGCGATCGTGGCGTGCGCGCTCGGGATGGGCAGTAAGGAAGTGATGGTCGTGGTGCCCGTGGTGGTATTTTTTTACGATCGCACGTGGATCGCGGGCAATGTCGTGGCGGCGTGGCGCGCGCGGAAATTTTTTTACGCCGGACTGGGCGCGACGTGGCTGGTGCTCGCGGCGTGTCTGCTGGCGAAGGGCCGCGATGGGTCGGCGGGATGGGATGCGGGCCTGAGCGTGGCGGCGTATGCGCTCACGCAAGGCGAGGCGATCTGGCGTTACCTCGGGCTCGCGGTGTGGCCGTCGCCGCTGGTGTTTGATTACGGGACGGAGCTTTCGGTGAATTACGCGGCGGTGGCTGGAATCGTGGCGTTGATCGGGGCGACGGCGTGGGCGTGGGTGCGGCGGCCGGGGGTGGGTTTTTTGGGCTTTTTATTTTTCGCGGCCCTCGCGCCGAGTTCGAGTTTCGTGCCGGTGGCGACGCAGACGATGGCGGAGCACCGGATGTATCTGCCGCTGGCGGTGCTCGTGAGTGCGGCGGTGCTCGGGGCCTATGCGTGGCTCGGGCGGCGGAGTCTTTGGCTGTGGGCGGCGGTCGCGCTGGCGGGTGCGGTGGGAACGTGGACGCGGAATCTCGATTACCGTAGTGAGCGGGCGATCTGGGCGGATACGGTGGCGAAGCGGCCGGGGAATGCGCGGGCGCACTTTAATCTCGGCGTGGCGTTGAGCGCGGGCGGCGACGAAGCGGGTGCGCGGGCGGCCTGGGCGGCGACGCTGCGGATCGAATCGGCGCACACGGGCGCGTCGGCTAAGCTGGCGGAATCGCTGGCGCAGGCCGGACGGGTGGAGGAGGCGCTCAAGTATTTTGAGGCGGCGGCGCGGGGAGGGCGCAGCGATGGAGTTTTTCTGAATAACTGGGGCAGTGCGTTGTTGGCGGCGGGGCGGGCGGCGGCGGCGCGGGAGAAATTTGCGGCGGCGCAGGTGCGGCTACCGGAATCGCCGGAGGTGCGGTTCAACGCGGGCAACGCGCTCGTGGCGCTCGGGCGCGGGGCGGAGGCGATCGAGGCGTTTCGCGCGGCAGTGCGGTTGAGACCGGAGTATGGGGAAGCGCACTACAACCTCGGGGTGGCGTTGAGCGGGGCGGGCCAGTATGCGGCGGCGCTCGCGGAATTTGAAACGGCGCTGCGACTGGCGCCGGCGGATGAATCGGCGCGGCGGAACGTGGCGGCGTTGCGGGCTTATTTGGGTAAATAAAAAGGCGGCGCTCAAGAGGCGCCGCCCGAAGGAAGGGACTGATTTCGTGCTGTGGCTCAGTTGCGGTCGAGGAACGGCAACTTGATCGCGTCGAGGTTGGCCGTGAAGGAGAGGACGTAGCTGGCGCCGAAGTCGCGGCGGGTGAGGAGGCGGCCGGATAGGTAGGTCTTGAGCGACGGATCTTCGAAGATGTTCGAGCCGGTGAGTTCGAGCGCGTAAGAGCGGTTGAAGCGGTAGCGCATCGTGAAGTCCCAGCGCTGGTGGCGGGCTTCGATCTGGCGGCGGAGATCGGTGGTCGAGGCGCCTTCGGCCGTGCGGTAACCGCTCGGTTTGATCTCCGTGCGGGCTTGCAGGTAGAAACCGCGCGCCGGCGTGGCGTAGCTGACGCCGTAGCTCGCGTTCCAATCGTAGAAGTTGTTCGCGACGGTAGGCTTCACGATGAGGCCCTGCCGGTTGGGGGCTTGGCCTTTGTAGTTCTTGGTGTAGTTGACGAAGACTTCGATGCCTTGGATGGCCTGGGGTAACGCCTTCAGGTAGGGCTTGAGCGGTTGGCGGCCGCTGATTTCAAGACCCTCGAAGAAACCCTTGCCGCCGTTTTCCTGGGTATTGAGGACGTAGCCAGCGTAGGCGCCGTCGAAACCGTTGTCGTCACCGGGCTCCACGACTGAAACCTCGTTGATGATGTAGTCTTTGATATTCTTGCGGAACCAACCGACCGAAAGCACGCCCGCAGAAGCGGTAAAATATTGGAGTTCGGCGTCGAGGTTTTGGGAATATTGGGGAGTGAGGGCCGTGTTGTTGATGCTGATGTTGGGAATCGCCGCGGTGTCATTGACCGTAGTGTTCGGCAGAATCGTTTGTACGCCGGGGCGAGACATGGAGCGAGTTGACGCGACTCGGAAGACCAGATCCGGGGTGAAGCGGTAGGTGAGCTGCGCATTGGGGAAGTAGTCGAGGTAGTCGCTGGTCGCGCGCTGGGTCTGGGAGTAGATGGCTTGGAACCACGGCTTGGAGTTGGTCGTGAGTCCGGTGCCGAGCGAAGTCTTGCGGACGGCGCCGCGGGCGAAATTCTCCGTCTGTTCGGCGCGGACGCCGAGGAGGAGAGTGAGACGGTTGGTGATCTTAACCGTGGCCGAAGTGTAGGCGGAGGTGATGACCTGGGTGATGCTCTGAGAATTGACGGCCTGGCGCTGGACGTTGGTCGGCTGGATGTCTTGGAACGCGTTCGGGTATTGGCGCATGTAGGCCGCGACCTTGTAGGGATCGATGAGCGGCGGGGTCTTGATGCCGAAGAGGAATTTGTCGCCGTAGGTGGTGTCGGCAAAGGAGGCGGCGTTGATGAGCTCGTCGCCGCTGGCGGCGATGCCGTCGGGCCCGCGGAAATCGAGGACGATCTGCCCAGCGGCCTTGCGGCGCTGGATGCGATAGAGGCCGGCGCCGGAGCGGAACTCGACGGGGAAGCGCCATTCCGCGAAGTTGCCGCGGAGGTCAGTCTTCAAGTTGATCGTGCGGTCGTTTTGAAAACGGGGCGAGGTCTGGAGGCCGAAGCTAGATTGGTCGTAGCTGTTAAGATTGTAGAGATCAGGGCCGGCCAACTGGGTCAGGTTCGTGGGGGCGGCGCGGTCCGGAGTGCCCTGGATGCGGTAGGTGACGCCTTTGGCTGGAATCAGATTCCACTGGGCGGACTGGATCATCTCGGGCAGATCAGCGACCTTGGAGTCGGATTTACTGTAATTGGCTGTGGCGTCGAGTCGCCAGCGGCCCACGGTGTGGCGGAGGCCGAGGTTGTAGGAAAAATTGGCGCTGGTGTAGTCGGAGTAATCGGCGAAGACGTCGACCTGGCCGTTTTGCACGGTGGTATCTGTCGCCGAAGCGCCGGGTAGTAGGGTGCTTTGCGAGGTGCCTGTGGTGATGGGCCGGAGGCGGAAGGTGTGACTCCGGTTTTGGCTGAGGTAAGCGTTGTAGGTGAAACCGGCGTTGAGGACGGTGTTGGCGCCGAGTTTGTAGTCGGCGCGGAGGCTCCCGTTGCGGCGAAATTTCACCTGCGGTCCGTCCACCAAGGTGAAGGTGTCGAGGCGGACTGGCACGGCATCAGTCAGCGGAGCGGCGGTGGTGCCGGTGGCCAGGGCGGTGTAGCCGACGGCGTTGTTGTGGGAGGGGTTGATGTTATTGGTCTCGGCGTAGGAGAAAGTGAGGCCGAGGGTGTTTCGCAAGAAAGCTTCGGAGTAGACGACGCTGGCACCGGGCTTCAGGCGGTTGGTGGGACGGGTGCCGGGACCGGCGACGTCTTTGAAAGTGAGCATTTCGCTGTTGGCGTTGATGAGTAGGACCGTGCGGAACACGCGTCGCTTTTGATCGAAGGCGTTTTTCGTGACGGCGTTGATCACGCCGCCGGTCGACGGGGCCATCCAGGGGGGCGGGGCTTTGTAGACCTCGACGGACTCGATGTTGTTGATGCTGGCCTGCGTGAATTCGAAGGCGCGGCTGGAGGCGTCGGACGAGCCGGTACTGGATCGCGGCGGGGAGCCGGCGGCGGCGGGCGTCTGACCGTCGATGGTGAAGAGCGTGGCCTCGGGATCTTGGCCGCGGACGGACACGGTGGACGCGTCGGCGTTGGAGTAGTTCACGAGGAGGCCGGGGACGTATTTGAGGAATTCACCGATGTTGCCCTCGGGGACTTCGCCGAGCATGTCGGCAGAGATCGCGGTCATGAAGTGGTCCGCCTTCTTCTGTTTGTTGACCTGGGCGGCGTTGCCCTCGATTTCGCTGGCGACGACGAACGCGCCGAGTTTGTAGATGCCGGCGGTGAGCGCGAAATCTTGGGTGAGGTTTTGCCCGGCGCCGACGGTGACTGTTTGTTTTTGGCTATCGAGACCCGCGTACGAAACGGCGGCGGTGTAGGTGCCGGGTTTGACGTTGAGTAGAGCATAGGAGCCGTCGCGATCGGTGAGGGCCCGGTAGGTGGTGCCTTCGAGCAGGACCTCGGCTTCGCCCAGATATTGATTGGTGGCCTGATTGGAGACGCGGCCCGCGAGGTTGCCAGTCGTGGCGGGAGCTTGCGCACCAAAGGCCGCAGGCATGAAGGCGGCGAGCGCCAAGGCAAGGTACGCGAGGCAACGTAAGGGTCGGAGACGTTTCATAAGGTTATTAGTCATCGGTCAGGGTTTGCGGTCAGGGGACGCAGTAGCGGCGGTGGTTTAGGCCGCGGTACTGTGGGTGAGTAAACCAACGCGTCGAAGCGGGTTGGGCCGAGATTCATTTCCCTCGGACAGTCTGATCTTTTGTCGCTAGCTGAAACGCGTGGGTTGCAGCGTCGCTTAAAACAGCTCAGGTTGAGCTACCCCCATGAATCGAAGAACCTTCATTCAGAGCACATTAGCGGTCGGAGCGTTCAGCGCGGTGAATTTGCAGCTGCGCGGCGCGGATAAAGGTGCGCGAAAATATCGCACGGCACTCATCGGCGCCGGTTGGTGGGGCGGCAATATCGTCGGCGAAGCCATGGCCAGCGGTCAGTGCGAGATCGTCGGAGTGTGCGATGCCGACAGTCGCGCGATCGAGCGCACGCGGGAAAAGATCACCCAGCTCAGCGGCGATCAACCGCGCGGTTATCGTGATTACCGCGAACTCCTCGCCAAGGAGAAGCCCGATATCGTGATCGTGGCCACGCCGGATCATTGGCATGCGTTGCCGACGATCGCGGCGGTGCGCGCCGGTGCGCACGTGTACGTCGAAAAACCCACCGCGCACACGATCGCGGAAAGCCAGGCGATGGTGAAAGTCGCGCGCGCTTGCGACCGCGTGGTGCAAGTCGGGACACACCGTCGCACGTCGGCCCACACGATCAGTGCGCGCGACTTTATCCGCTCCGGCCGCCTCGGAAAAATCGGCATGGTGCGTTGTTTTATTAACACCCCCGGCAGCGGTCCGGAAAAACCCATCGACAACCAGCCGGCGCCGCCCGAGCTGGATTGGGATTTGTGGTGCGGGCCGGCGCCGTTGCGGCCGTTCAACCGCGGTATTCATCCGCGCGGGCATCGCCAGTACCTCGACTTCGCTAACGGCACGATCGCCGATTGGGGCGTGCATTGGTTCGACCAAGTTTTGTGGGTCACCGACGAGCGTTGGCCGAAGCGCGTGTTTTCCACGGGCGATCGTCCGATCAAAGGCGCTCCCGTTTTCACGGCGCAGGCGCAGACGAGTGACGCGCCCGATCATCAAGTCGCCCAATTTGCTTTCGAACAATTTACGGTCACGTGGGAGTCCCGACTTTTTGGCGGCAACAACGCCGAGAAAGGCGAAGCGGCCGGCTGTTATTTTTACGGGCCAAAGGGCACGATGCACGTGGGCTACCGCCAAGGCTGGACATTTTATCCCGCTAATAAAGACCCGATCATCCATCAAGAGCCGCAACTCAACCAGCCCGACGGGCAAAATATCCGCGAGCTCTGGGCGGATTTTCTCGATGCGATAAAAACCGGCCGGCGTCCGATCAGCGACATCGAGGAAGGTCATCGATCAACCAACTGTTCGTTGCTCGCGATGATCAGTTACAAGCTCGGTCGCAGCGTCGAGTGGGACGGCGCGAAAGAAGTGATCGTGGGCGATCCGGCTGCGACGGCGCTGTTGCGCCGCGAGTATCGTAAAGGCTGGGATTATCCTGCGGCGTAAGCGCGGCGCGTGGCGCGCACACCTTGCCAGCGACCGCGCGAGAGCCTTGGCTTGGAGTCACCCCATGAATGTTTCGCCACGCTTCGTTTGTGTCCTGATCTCGTTTTTGTTTTCCGCGAGCCTCGCGTCGGCTGCTGCTCCCCGGCCCAATATTATTTTCATTTTGGCCGACGATCTCGGCTACGGCGACCTCGGCTCCTACGGACAAAAAATCATCCGCACCCCGCACCTCGATCAACTCGCGGCCGAAGGGATGCGTTTCACGCAATTTTACGCGGGCAACACCGTGTGTGCGCCCTCGCGCAGCGTGCTCATGACCGGTTTACACATGGGCCACACGCGCGTGCGCGGCAACGCCGGCACAGAAAATCCCGAGGCGCAGATGTTGCGCGCCGGTGATGTCACGGTCGCGCGCGTCTTGCAGACGGCGGGTTACACGACTGCGCTCATCGGCAAGTGGGGCCTCGGCAACGCCGGCGACGAAGGCGAGCCCCGCAAACACGGTTTCGATTACTCGTTTGGTTTTCTCAACCAGACGCACGCGCACAATCACTACCCGGATTTTCTCTGGCGCAACGGCGAGCGCGTGGCGTTGCCCAACGTCGTCACGCAGGTCGGGCCCGTTGCGGGCACCGGCTACGCGACCCAGCGCGTGGTGTACGCCAGCGATCTGTTTTTCGACGAGGCGCGAGATTTCATCGCGCGCAGCAAAACGCGGCCGTTTTTCCTCTACCTCGCGCTCACCGTGCCACACGCCAACAACGAACGCGCCCGCGTTCTCGGCGATGGCCAAGAAGTACCCAGCTACGGCCCCTACGCCGACCAGCCCTGGCCCGATGCGCAAAAAGGCCAAGCGGCGATGATCACGCGAATGGATGCGCGCGTCGGCGACCTCATCGCGCAGCTAAAAACGCTCGGGCTCGATGACAACACGTTAGTGATTTTCTCAAGCGACAATGGCCCGCACCGCGAAGGCGGCCCGTTGCACAACCCTGAGTTTTTCGCGGCGAGCGGCCCGCTCAACGGCACGAAGCGTGCGCTCACCGATGGCGGCATCCGCGTGCCGTGGATCGCGCGTTGGCCGGGCAAAATCAAGGCCGGAGCCGTCTCGGCCCACGTCGGATATTTTGGCGATGTGATGGCGACGTTCGTCGAACTCACGGGCGCGACGGCGCCGAAAATTTTGGACAGCATCAGCCTCGTGCCCGAGTTGCTCGGCCGCGGCGAACAGGCCAAACATCCGTATCTCTACTGGGAATTTTACGAAAAAGGCTTCAGCCAAGCGGTGTTGCTCGACGGCCGTTGGAAAGGGATCCGCTTGTTGAAACCGAGCGCGCCGATTCGGCTCTTCGATTTACAGCACGATCTCGGCGAAAAGACGGACCTCGCCGCGCAGCAACCTGAGCTGGTCGCTCGCGCCGCCGCGGTCATGCGCGAGGCCCATGTGGACAACGAATTCTGGAAAGCGCCGGCGCCGTAGCCGACGAAAATACGTTTGGCTTCACTGTCAGCGACCGCGAAGGTGGGCGCATGTTGGTACGTTCTCCGCAGGCCGCAATGCAGCGGCTCTTTGATGAAGTGGGCTCGGTCGATCAGATCGGCATCGACGAGCGCGTCGCGAAATACGGCACGCGTTCGGTCAAAAAAGCCGCCAAGCTCTGGGGCTTGCGCACCGCCGTCACGATGGTCGATCTCACGACCCTCGAGGGCAAAGACACGCCCGGCAAAGTCGCCTCGCTCTGCCAAAAAGCTCTCCGCCCCCACGATGACGCGAGCATCCCGCCCGTCGCCGCCGTCTGTGTTTATCCGTCGATGGTGCGTCACGCCCGTCGGGCTTTGGGCAATAATTCCGCCGTACGCATCGCGTCGGTCGCGACGGCGTTTCCGAGCGGTCAAGCTCCCTTGAAAACCCGCCTAGCCGAAGTCAAAGCCGCGGTCGCCGACGGGGCCGACGAGATCGACATGGTGATTAACCGCGGGGCTTTTCTCGCGGGAGAATTTGGCCGCGTGCAGGACGAGATTTCCGCCGTCGTGACCGCGTGCGGCACCGCCACGCTCAAGGTGATTCTCGAAGTCAGCGAACTCGAAACTTACGACAGCATCCGCGCGGCTTCATTTTTGGCGATGCGTGTGATTCGTCCTGGTGATTTTATCAAAACCAGCACCGGCAAGACCTCGCTCAACGCCACCCTCGGTAACAATCAGGTGATGCTCGAGGCGATCCGAGATTTCTATCTCGATACGGGTGTCGCCATCGCGATGAAACCCGCCGGTGGCATTCGCACGGCCAAGCAGGCGCTCACGTTCCTCATTGCGGTGAAGGAAACACTCGGCGATGCGTGGCTCAACAACACGCGCTACCGTTTTGGCGCCAGCTCGCTGCTCAACGACTTGCTCCGCCAGCTCGAGAAAGAAAAAACCGGCGCGTATCAGGCGCCGTATTATTTCAGCGAAGCCGCTGAAAGTTATTAAACCAGTCCACTCATTTTTCGTCCGCCCATGCCCTCTGCATCCGTCGCCAAGAAATCATCCCGCGCTCCCCAACGCGTCGCCAACCGAGCCGGCCGCCGTGCGCCCGAACTCATTTTCGGCGATCTCTGGGCCTTCGATCCGGCGCCCGAATCGGCCGATCCGAAGCTGAAGCCGCGCTACGATCTTTTCATCAACGGAAAATTCGTCGCGCCGAAGGGCGGCAAATATTTCGATTCCATTAATCCGGCCAACGAGCGGAAACTCACCGAAATCGCGCTCGCCGGCCCCGCTGATGTCGATGCGGCCTACGCTGCCGCCCAGCGCGCGGCCGACGGCGTTTGGGGAAAAATGCCCGGCCGCGAACGCGCCAAGTATCTCTATCGCATCGCGCGCCTCTTGCAGGATCGCGC
>CAJAFD010000018.1 GCA_903938935.1 uncultured Opitutia bacterium | reverse complement strand
GTCCGTCCCTCGCCAAATACGGCCTCACCGCGATGGATGATCCTTATTTGGAAATTTATAATTCGGCCGGCGACCTCGTTATGAAAAACGACGACTGGAGCACGGGTTCTACGCGCGTAAATGGCGTCGTCGACGATTTCCTGCCCACGGTCACTTATTACAGCGAGCAACAAATCTACGCCACCGGCTACGCCCCGGGCAACCGGCGCGAACCCAGCGTCATGGCCGACCTCGCTCCCGGCAGCTACACCGCGATCGTGCAGCCGTTCGAGAGTTTGCCCGATCAACCAGCCAAACCCGGCGTCGCCATTGTCGAGGTTTACGAGATCAACTCGAAGTAGGGCCGCGGGCGGGCCGGCCGAAAATCACCTTAATCACCGTGCGCCTTCGTGGCGCTACCTGTGGGTCAAAGCGCCCTGAACTGACTCAGCTTTAAACTCACCGCGATCCTTCGGCCCTCGGCGTGGAGACTGGCGCGGTCCTTGCAGGTTTCAGGTTTCAAATGGACTTGAACACCTTCACCCAGATGTCCCGCCAGGCCGTCACGGACGCCCAGGCCATCGCCCGCCGTCTCAACCACCACGAGGTCGACACGTGGCATTTGCTCTCCGCTTTGCTCGCCCAAGAGAGCGGCCTCGTCCCCGGTCTCGTCGACAAACTCGGCCTCACCGCCAGCGCGCTCGCGCTCGCCGTGGATCGCGAACTCGAGCGCATCCCCAAAGTCACCGGCAGCGTCGATTCCTCCAAAGTGTACGTCACTCAAGCCGTGAACGACGTGTTCACGCGCGCCGAGGCTGAAGCCAAGTCCCTCAAAGACGAATTCATCTCCGTCGAACACCTCTTCCTCGGTCTCCTCGAGGTCGCGAAGCCCGAGGCACTCAAGAAACTTTTCAAAAGTTTCACGCTCGAGCGCGCCAAGGTCCTCAAGGTGCTCCAAGAAATTCGCGGCAATCAACGCGTCACCACCGATAACCCCGAGGCCACCTACGCCGCCCTCGAGAAGTACGGCATCGATCTCGTCGCCCAAGCGCGCAAAGGCAAAATGGATCCCGTCATCGGCCGCGATGAAGAGATCCGCCGCACCATCCGTATCCTCTCGCGCAAAACCAAAAACAACCCCGTGCTCATCGGCGAGCCCGGCGTCGGTAAGACCGCCATCGTCGAAGGCCTCGCCCAACGCATCCTCCGCGGCGATGTCCCCGAAGGCCTCAAGGACAAAACCATCTTCTCCCTCGATATGGGTTCGCTCGTCGCCGGCGCTAAATACCGCGGCGAATTTGAAGAGCGCCTCAAGGCTGTGCTCAACGAAGTGAAACAAGCCGAGGGCCGCATCATTCTGTTTATCGACGAACTCCACACGATCGTCGGCGCCGGCAAGACCGAGGGCGCGATGGACGCGGGCAATCTCCTCAAGCCGATGCTCGCGCGCGGCGAGTTGCACTGCATCGGCGCGACCACACTCGACGAATACCGCCAGCACATCGAGAAAGACGCCGCGCTCGAGCGCCGCTTTCAACCCGTCGTCGTGGATCAACCCACGGTCGAAGACGCGCTCTCGATTTTGCGCGGCATCAAAGAGCGTTTCGAGCTTCACCACGGTGTGCGCATTCAGGACAACGCGCTCGTCGCCGCCGTCACGCTCTCCAACCGCTACATCACGGATCGTTTTCTGCC
>CAJAFD010000017.1 GCA_903938935.1 uncultured Opitutia bacterium | reverse complement strand
GCGCGAGCGGTGTCGGCGGGG
The DNA here is from genome assembly GCA_903938935.1 of uncultured Opitutia bacterium. Classification (GTDB taxonomy): domain Bacteria; phylum Verrucomicrobiota; class Verrucomicrobiia; order Opitutales; family Opitutaceae; genus Tous-C4FEB. Next base: position 3,302 of record CAJAFD010000017.1, on the reverse strand, counting down.
CGGTAGTTGGAGAGGCCGACGTAAAGGGCTTTGCCGCTGCGCACAGCGTGCGCGAGGGCGCCCATGGTTTCTTCGAGGGGCGTGTCGGGGTCGGGTTGGTGCGAGTAGAAAATGTCGACGTAGTCGAGGCCCATGCGGCGCAGCGATTGGTCGAGGGAGGCGAGGAGATATTTGCGGGAGCCCCAATCGCCGTAGGGGCCGGGCCACATGGAGTAGCCAGCTTTGGTGGAGATGATCAGTTCGTCGCGGTGCGCGGCGAGATCGAGGTGGAGGAGTTTCCCGAAATTTTCCTCGGCGGAACCGGGCGGCGGGCCGTAGTTGTTGGCGAGATCGAAATGGGTGATGCCGAGATCGAAGGCGCGCCGGACGATGGCGCGGCCGGTGGCGAACACATCGACGTCGCCGAAATTGTGCCAGAGCCCGAGGGAGATGAGCGGGAGTTTGACGCCACTGCGGCCGCAGCGGCGGTACAGGGCAGGGCGGTCGTAGCGATCAGCGGCGGGAAGGTAGGGAGTAGCCATGGTGAACGAGGCTGAAATAAAAACGCGCCCAGAGTGCGGGCGCGGGCGATGATAAAAATGGGAGTGGAGCGGCTAGTCAGAATCGAACTGACGAGACCACTTTGGAAGAGTGGAGTTTTACCACTAAACTATAGCCGCGGACTCGAGCGCGAATGTCGTCGAGGCGGGACGTGGGGGCAAGATTTAAGAAAAAACGGGGCGGGCGGCTCGCGGAGGTGCGCTGTAACCTCGGCTTGCGCTTCGCGGGTGGGAGGCGGGATGGTGGGGTGTGAACTCCGCGGAAAAACTGTGCTTGGCGTGCGGCTTGTGCTGCGACGGGACGCTTTTTGATAACGTCCAGTTGGGCGCGGGCGAAGATGCGAAAAAATTGAAGGCGCTGGGTTTGCCCGTGGCGGTCACGCGCGGTCGGGCGGCAGTTACTTATTTTCGTCAACCGTGTGCGGCGTTGTGCGCGGATCGTGCGTGCCGGGTTTACGCGGAGCGTCCGGGACAATGTCGTGCGTTTGAGTGCGGGGTTTACAAAGACGCCCAAGCGGGCCGGATCGAGGAGGCTTCGGCGCTCCGCTTGGTCAAGCAGGCGCGGCGAAAAGCGGACCATATTCGTCGGCTTTTGCACGACTTGGGTGATACCGATGTAACGCGTTCGTTGGGGGATCGTTTTCGCCGGACGCAACGACGGATGGAAGCGGGCGGCGGCGATGCGGCCGCGGAGGCGATGTTCGCGGAATTGGGTTTGGCGGTGCACCAGTTCAATCTGCTGGCACACGAAAAATTTTACACGAAGGTGGCCGCCGCGAGCTGAAGTTTTGGGCGGGGTTGTCGGCGCCCGCTTATTTTTTCTTCGCGGCGGGTGGCGGCGGGGTCCAAGCGAGGACTTGTTTGTCGGCGAGGAGTTGGTCGCGGAAGCGTGCGCGGTCGATGTTTTGGACGGAGGTTTTCTCTGTGATCGCTTGCGCGGCGGCGGTGGCGGCGCTTTGGCCTAGGACCATGAAAACGGGTTCCATGCGGATCGAGCCGTAGGAAATGTGCGTGGCGGAGAGGGCGACCGGCACGAGCAGATTTTCGCATTCGGTGGTGCGCGGGGTGATCGCGCCGTAGGCGATCGGGTAGGGCGAGGGGACTTTGACTTGCACGTCGCCTTAGTTGGCGACGTAGCCGTGGGCATCGACGTAGCGCTGGGTGTTGTGCGAATCCATGTTGTAGGCGCCGAGGCCGACGGGATCGGGAGCGACGGTGCGGCCCATGCAGTTGTGTTCGGTCATGATGTAGGCGCCGGTCATGCGGCGGGCTTCGCGCACGTAGAGTTGGGTGGGCCAGCCGGCATTATCCGTGAACTCGTCGCGGGAGAGGCCCCAGCGGGCGGCTTCGGCGCGGATTTTCTCAGGGACGCGCGGGTGGTTCGTGAGCGTCCAGAGCAGGCCTTGGGTGTAGGCGAGGTGAGCGGCGCGGATTCGGTCGCGGGTGGCATAGTCGGCCTCGGCGTAGGCGTAATTTTCCCCGATGAAATCGGTGGAGAAGCCGGTGTTGTTGTTGGTGTCGGTCTTGCGGTTGGGCATGTCGGCCGGGTGGAGCGGGAGAATTTTGAGGCCGGCTTCAAAATTACGCAGGAGCAGCTCGTAGTGGCGTTCGTCATACGCCGCAGGTTTCGGAAAAGGGATGCGGTTGGCGGGGGCGTCGGTAAAACAGAGACGGAAGTTGTAGGCTTGGACGCGGGCATCCCCGGAGCCTTCGGCGCCCGGGCCGGTGGGGGCGATGCCGGGGAGCAGGCCGCTGCTGGCATCGCCGGGAATGACGTAGGGCGAGACGCGCGGAAAAAATTGGTGGGCGGTGGCGAGGCGGGTTTGGACGCCGTTGAGGGTTTCGCCGTGTTCGGCGTTGGCTTCGCGGCCGACGCGGTAGGCGACGCCGGCTTTGGCCATGAGGTCGCCCTCGTACGTGGCGTCGATAAACATCTGAGCGCGGATGCTCCGGCCGGATTCGAGGTAAATCGTGGTGAGGCGCGGGCCGGTTTTCTCGACGGTGCGGGCCAGGTCGAGGCGCTCGCGGCGGAGCACGGTGATTTTATTTTCGCGGACGAGGTCTTCGAAGATTTTTTCGGCGACGTGGGGCTCAAAAGTCCACATGGCGGGTTCGCCGGGTTCGGTCGCGGATTGGCCGATGCTGCGGTAGGAGCCGAAGGGTTGTTGGGTCCAAGCGGCGGGTTGGGCGTAGTGTTGGGCGACGCGTTCGTAGAATTGGCGGGCGAGGCCGCCGATGGCGCGTTTGTTGCCGATGTCGGTCTGGCCGAGGCCGCCGCTGCTGAGGCCGCCGAGGTGGGCGTCGGGGTTGATGAGTATGACGGATTGACCGAGGCGAGTGGCTTGGACGGCGGCGATGACGCCGCCGGCGGTGCCGCCGTAGACGCAGATAGCGGTTTCGAGGGGGGCGGGAGTTGGGGCGGCGCGGAGCAGGGCCGCGGAAAGTACAAGCCAAGTAACCAAGGGGTAGGGTTTCATGCGGCGTGATTGAAGATAGAATTAAATCTCGGTCAATGCGGCGGCGCGCCGGGGAAAGGCCGCGCGGGTGGATTCGCCTGGTTGCGAAACAGTGAAAGGATTTTCTGGCGCGCGGGCACGTGGGGCGCTTGTCTATCGCAGATGTTCACCCGCCCGGGTGGCGAAATGGTAGACGCATGGGACTTAAAATCCCCTGATCGTAAGGTCGTGCCGGTTCGAGTCCGGCCCCGGGCACCAATTTGCGCAGGATTTTTGGGTGAACGTTTGAAATATGACTTGTGTGGTT
>CAJAFD010000016.1 GCA_903938935.1 uncultured Opitutia bacterium | reverse complement strand
AGGGCTTCGGCCCAGCGTTGTTGGCGGGAGAGGACTTCGAGGATGCGGCCGAGCGCGGCGCGGCGGGTGTCGTCCCAGCGATTTTCTTGGAAGTTGTAGAGGAAAATGGCGCAGTTGACGGCGTCGTAAGCGGCGAGGCGTTTTTCTTCCAGGCGGGATAGGACGCGGTCTTTGAAGTAGGCGAGTTCGAATTCACCGAGCTTGAGCTGGCCGGTGGCGAGGCTGCGGGCGGTCGGAGTCGCGGGGTAGACGCGGAGGATGCGCTCGATGTTGGCCTGGGAACGTTTCCAGTGGAACTGGATGTAGGCGTAGGAGTGGGGGCCTTCGTTGATGTTTACGACGTAGTCACGGGCGCTGTCGTAAAGACGTTTGGCCTCGGCGGCGTCCTCGGCGGGATCGGCAGGCGCGGCGTAGGCGAGCGCAGGCAGAAGCGCGAGAACGAGGGCGGTGAAAAAGTGCGTCAGACGGGTGCGCGGCAGCATAAAATTAAAAAGGCAGACTCGCGACGATGCGCGGGTCTGCCTGTAAGGTAAATGCGGATTTTTTAGAGTTTGAAGCCCGCGGCCGTGGAATCGGCGAGGAACATCTTGACGGTGTCGAGCGACAGGGCGGTGAGATCGAAGCCGATCATTTTCGCGGCTTTGGCCAAAATGTCGTGCGGGACGGTGATGATCGCGCAGCCGGCTTCTTCCGCTTGGAACAAGTTGAGGACTTCGCGGGTGCTGGCCCAGAGTAGTTCGGCCTTGGGCAGCTCGGTGAGAAGGGCGCCGCTCGCGCGCATGATCGGCATCGGGTCAACGCCGGTGTCGGCGATGCGGCCGGCGAATACGGAGACGACGGACGGGACCGCGGGATTAAGCGCTTCGGCGACGCCCCGGACTTGAGCGAGCGTGAGCAGCGCAGTGACGTTGAGTTTCACGCCGTGGAGCCCGAGTTCTTTGATGAGCGGGAGGCAGGATTCGCCCTTGGAGTTGGTGATGGGAATCTTGGTGTAAACGTTGGCGCCCCACGAGTTGATCATGAGTGCCTGGCGTTTCATATCGACGATGTCGTCGGTGAACACCTCGAGCGAGATGGGCTTGGCGGTGACGGTCTGGAGGATGTCTTTGGCGAAGGCTTCGTAATCTTTAATGCCGGCCTTCTTCATGAGGCTGGGGTTGGTCGTCAGGCCCTTGATGTAGGGCTTGGCGTAGAGCTCGAGAATACCGGCTTTGTCGGCACCGTCGGCGTAGAGTTGAACCTTCAGGTCGTTGAGGGATTTCATAGTGTGTTGGATCGAGAGTGAATTTTCGGGGCGGGCGCGGGCAAGGCTTTAGTGAGTTTGAGTGGCGTTTAATATGACCGCGGTGGCTTCGTTAAAATTTTTCACCGTGAAATCGGGCGCGGCGCGGAGCTCCTCGGCGTAACCGAAATCGATGAACACCGTGCGGACGCCCGCGCGTTGGCCGCAGTCGATGTCGCGCCAACGATCACCGACCATCCAGGAGCGCGATAAATCGAGGCCGAGATTTTTGGCGGCGTCGGTCAACATGCCCGGATCAGGTTTACGGCGATAATCTTCGGGGTGCGGGCGGCCTTGGCCGGGCGCGTAGCACACTTCGATGTGCGTGATCGCGGGCACGAGCTCGCGCAGACGCGCGTGCATGGATTCGACGACGGCTTGGGCTTGGTCGCCGCGGCCGACGTCGGGTTGATTCGTGGCGACGACGAGGACGAAGCCCGCGGCGGCGAGTTGCGCGCAAGCCTCAGGCACGCCGGGAAAAAGGGCGAACTCTGCCAGCGTGGCCGGCGGGTACGGTTTTCCCTCGCGGACGACTTGAACATTTAACGTGCCGTCGCGGTCGAGGAAAATTGCGGGACGCAAGGCGGGCATTGGCAAAACGGGACGAATGATCGCGGGCAAAATGGTAAATAAAAAACGCGGCGAGGTGATCGCCGCGTTTTCAAAAGAAGAGCGTCTTAGCGAGCTGGGGCCGCGACGACGGATTCCCACTTGGTCTGGTTCACTTTCACGTCGGGGTGCGAGACCCAGAGATGCCAGACCACGGCCTGGAAGGCTTCGGAGTGCGGCGTGATGTTGTTGGGATTGACGGTCGGGATGATCACGCAGGCGTCGGCCTGCGTGGCTGTGTAACCGCCGTCTTTACCTACGATGCCGATCACGCGCGCGCCGACTTGCTTGGCGAGCTGGATGGCGGAGATGAAACCCGGGGAGACGTTTTTCTCGAGGTTGCCGCCGCCGACGGAGAGGATGAGGAGCGCGTCTTTGGCGTTGAGGCGGGAGCCGCGGAGCCACTCGACGAACACGCTGGCCCAACCGTCATCGTTGGTGCGGGCGGTGAGTTCAGAGACGTTGTCGGTCGGCGCGTAAACTTCGAGGCCGGCGATTTTACGGAAATCGTTGACGGCATGGGAGGCGTTGGCCGCGCTGCCGCCGACGCCGAGGATGAACAGACGACCGCCGCGATTGCGGACGCCGACGAGTTCCTGCGCGCCCTTTTCGATGGCGACGGGATCCAGTTTGGCGACGATTTCAGCGGTCTCTTTCAGGTGTTGGGTGGCGTAGGACATGGGATTTGTAAGGTGTAAGTGAGCCGAAAATGAGTGGCAGTGGCGAGTACGAGTTTTGGGCGGGTTTGGGGCAGTAGTGTCGGCAGTGGTAGAAATTAGGAGAATCTTCCGGAGCGCAGGAGCACGTCGAGTTCGGCGAGACCTTCGTGGGAGCCGATCTCGTAAAAACGTTCGCCGATTTCGTAACCCGCGAGTTGGTGGCGGGCGACGAGGGCTTTTTGCACTTCGGCGAGGTCGACTACGGCATCGCGCGCGAAACCATCAAACGCCGCGGCGCGGAAAAGCCCGAGACCGTAGTCGATGTGGTGCATCGCGGGGTTCTTGTTTTTTTTGTCGTAGACCTTGATCTCACCGCCGGCGAATTCGACGTTGCTGGCGTCGTAGCGCTCGTGGTTTTCGAAGACCGTCATGAGGCCGAGGCGACCAGAATTTTGAAAGTGTTCACCGACGGCGAGGTAGTCGATCGGTAGAAAACTGTCGCCGTAGAGCACGTAAAAAGCGTCGCCGAGCTTAGGCAGCGCTTGGATGAGCGCGCCGCCGGTGCCGAGGAGTTTGGGGCCGTCGAAGGAATATTGGATGTCGATGCCCCATTTCGAACCGTCGCCGTAAAGCTCGACGATTTTTTCGCCGAGATAACCGACGCAAAGGACGATGCGCGTGAGGCCTGCTTTTTTGAGCAGGCGAATCTGGTGGGAGAAAAACGGTTCTCCCCCGACCTCGATGAGAAGCTTCGGGACTTTTTCCGTGATCGGACGCAGGCGGGTGGCGAGTCCGCCGGCGAGCAGGGCGACGGGAAGTTGAGCGACGGGCGAGGCGGACATGGCTGGATAAAAAAGTTAAAGGTGAAAATCAGGCAGTTCGCGGGCGAAGCGGGAAGGGGAAAGTGCGGGTCTAAAAGGCGACGTAGATAAATGGCTGAACCGGCAGAAAAAGGCGGTAGAGCAGGTAATGCGCAAACCCGCCGATGGCGAGGCCGAGAAAAACGCGCAGCGCCAGGGCGCCGCTTTGGCGGAGACGGGAGGAGTTCATGGCGAGGTGAGTTGACGCACGTAGTCGGCGACGAGCTGAGCGAGCTTGCGGCCGCCGCTCGGAGTGAGATGCGTGCGATCCGCATAATCTTCCTCGGTGAAATTCGCGCCGACGGTGTGGCAAACGACGCCGCGATCCCGCCAAAGCTGCT
>CAJAFD010000015.1 GCA_903938935.1 uncultured Opitutia bacterium | reverse complement strand
CCCATAGAGCAGAGCGCGCTTCCCAGCGCGAGGACGAGGGCGATAATCCGGGCCATCACAACCTGCCTTGGTTTCCGTCTTAGGGCAGTGGGTTGACAGCGAAGCTCAGCTTTGGCGGTTTCAAGTCATGTCAGATTTAGTTCCAAATCCGTTTGATCGTATTGAGGACGCCATCCGCGATATCGCCGCCGGGCGACTCGTGATCGTGACGGATGACGAAGATCGCGAAAATGAAGGCGATCTCATCATGGCCGCATCGTTGGCGACGCCGGAGACGGTTAACATGATGATTCGCTACGGCAGCGGCATCGTCTGCGTACCGACGCTCGAGGCTAACCTACGCCGACTCGGTCTTGGGCCCATGGTGGCGCGTAATCGTGAGGTGCAACGTACAGATTTCACCGTCAGCGTCGACGCGGCGGAAGGTATCTCGACAGGCATTAGTGCCTCAGATCGCACGCGTACGATCCGCTTGCTGGCTGACCCTAACTCTACGGCGGATCAGTTGGTCCAACCCGGCCATGTTTTTCCGTTACGCTCGCGACCTGGTGGCGTGTTGGAGCGCGCTGGTCACACGGAAGCTGCCGTGGATCTAGCGGTATTGGCGGGACTTCACCCCAGCGGGGTATTGTGCGAACTCGTAAACGATGATGGCACGGTGCAACGATTGCCTCAGCTCACCGAATTTAAGCGCAAATTTGGTCTGCGGATGGTGTCGATCAAGCAGCTCATCGAGTACCGTGCCCAACGCGAACAACTGATTGAGCCCGTGTGCACTCAACCGTTCCCCTCGGAATTCGGCGAATTTACGGCACAAGTTTTTCGTAGCCGACTGGATGGGCGTCATCACCTCGCCTTGGTCATGGGCACGCTCACGAGCGAGCCCACGTTGGTGCGCGTACATAGCGAGAATTTATTAAGCGATGTTTTTCAGGCCAAAGGCATGCGGAGCCATGGGGCATTAATGGCTTCGATGCGTGCTATTGCCCAAGCGGGCAGGGGCGTCGTTTTGTACATGGAGCCGGCAAATAGGGGTGAGATCATGGTCCAGCGCCTCCAAGCCAAGGCAGGGGCTCAACCTTCCGCTATGGGGCTTCGTGATTATGGTACGGGTGCCCAGATTCTACGAGCCCTCGGGCTTTCCAAAATACGTCTCCTCTCGGGCAGTGCACGGAAGGTCGTCGGCCTCGATGGGTACGGTCTAGAAATCGTCGAACAGGTCGGAGTCTAATCCGGGCCGCTTGCGATTGATGACGGAGGCGTCGAACTCCGTTTTTATTGAGGTCGGTTCCAAGCGGTTTGATCGGGCGCGTAGACGGCGAGGTTTTCCGCTTGAGCGAGCTTCATGGCGTTACTTGCCCGGGGTTTATGCAAATGAGCGGGCTGGCATCTCTGGCAGCACAATCGACCTGATCACCAAACGTGGCTTGCCCAGAAGCGCTTCTCACCTTGTGAAAAACCTATCGGCGCGTTTATGAACTAAGCACGTACACGATTTTTACGATCGGCCTAAAACTTGCCGCTAAGCCACCAGCAATTCTGCCAATCTCACGAGTATTTTGACTTCAGCGACCTGCACCGTGCATATAATCCGATGGGCCTTAGTGATCTCTTGGTCCACAGAGTGACCGCGCAAGATTTACCCCAATAACCCTAGTTCAAGATGATGAAAAAAATGGATTTACGTGTATGCTTTCGAGTTTTGATGCTGTGCGCGGCATGGTCCAGCGCGCGCGCAGGACATAATGCGCTAGTGGATACTTCGCGCTCGCCTTCGGCCAAAATGTATATGCCCGACCTTGGTGATGTAAAATGGGCCGGTGGTTTATGGGGCGAGCGGTTTGAGGTGTGTCGCGACACGATGATTCCACATCTTTGGACCATTTTTAGCGACCAAAAGGAAAGTCATGCGTGGGCGAACTTTCTTATGGCCGCTGGTCTAAGTCAGGGGCGCGACGGAAAACCGCACGGACCATCTTTTAATGATGGCGATTTCCTAAAGTGGGTCGAGGCGCTCGCACAAATGTACGCCGTGACGCGTGATCCTAAAATCGACGCTCAGCTTGATCAAATCATCGCCGTGATTGCAAAGGCGCAGCGAGCCGATGGTTATCTGCATACGCCCAAAATCATCCTCCAGCGTCAGGCCGCCAAAGACTCAACGAACGCGCAGGAATTTGAGGATCGCGAGCATTTTGAGACTTATAATATGGGGCACTTGATGACGACGGCGTGTATCCATTATCGCGCTACAGGAAAGTCTACGCTCTTAGCCTGTGCGATTAAGGCAGCCGATTACATCGATCGAATCTG
>CAJAFD010000014.1 GCA_903938935.1 uncultured Opitutia bacterium | reverse complement strand
GATTGCAGCGGCGGGCCATGTGAGTCTGATCCGGCCGGAGAAAGCCTTTGTGACTCCGCGCGCCCTCGAGCGCGCGGAGTTGCCCGGAGTCGTGGCGGCGTTTCGGCTTGGAGCGGAAAACGCGCAACGCGCGGGCTTTGATGGCGTCGAAATCCATGGCGCGAACGGTTACTTGCTCGATCAATTTTTGCAGGATTCCTCTAACCAACGCACGGATGAGTAGGGCGGTTCGATCGAGAATCGCGCGCGGCTGCCGCTGGTAGTCACCGATGCCGTCATCAACGTATGGGGCGCAGATCGCGTGGGCTACCACTTGGCTCCGCGGGGCGATGCGCACGGCGTCGGCGATTCCAACCTCGCGGCCACGTTTGGTTACCTCGCGACGCAATTGGGTAAACGTAAACTGGCGTTTCTGTGCGCGCGCGAAGGTTTGGCTGAACCGCGCCTCGGGCCGACCTTGAAACAAAATTTTGGCGGCGTGTTCATCGCCAACCAAGGTTTCACAGCGGCGGATGCCTCGGCGGAGATCGCCGCAGGACGCGCGGACGCCGTGGCGTGGGGCAAGGCCTTTATCGCGAACCCAGATTTGCCTCGGCGGCTGCGTGAAGGTGCCCCGTTAAATGCCCCCGTGCCGGAGTTGTTTTATGGCGGTGATGAGCGGGGTTATACGGATTATCCGGCGCTCGCTTCCTGATTTTTTCACGTTCTCAATTTTTTAAAAAACTATGTTTGCCAAAATCGCTCTCATTACCGGTGCCAATAAGGGCATCGGTCTCGAAACGGCCCGTCAGCTCGGGCTTCAAGGTATTTTTATTCTAGTGGGTGCGCGCGACGCGCAGCGCGGTGCCGGCGCGGTGGCGTTATTGAAATCCGAAGGGATCGAGGCGCGCGTAGTGCCCTTGATCGTCACCGATGAAGCCTCGATCCGCACCGCCGCGGCGTGGGTCGAAAAAGAATTCGGTCGACTGGATATCCTCGTGAACAACGCGGGCGTGCTCGACTACGCGACGGAGACGGGGCCGGCGACCGTCACGCAGGCTTCGCTGCGCGCGACCTTTGACACGAATTTCTTCGGGCTCGTCGCCGTGACGCAGGCATTTTTGCCGTTGCTGAAAAAATCACCCGCGGGACGCATCGTGAATCTCTCGTCGATTCTCGGCTCAATCACGGAACACGCCGATGTGAACTCGCCGATTTATCCGGCGCGGCTGCTCGGTTACGACGCATCGAAAGCGGCGGTAAATATGTTTACGGTGGAACTAGCGCAGGAGTTGAAAGGCACGCCGCTCAAGGTGAATGCGGCGCATCCCGGCTGGGTTAAAACCGATATGGGTGGCGCCGGTGCACCGATGGAAATCGTGGACGGCGCGAAGACCAGTGTCGCCCTCGCGACGTTGCCGCCTGAAGGCCCAAGCGGCGGCTATTTTCATCTCGGCGTGCACATGCGCTGGTGATTGAGACACCCGCTTTCAACGCATGAACCTCTCTGCGCCTGCGCCGGCTCCGCGCCTCCATTACGCTTGGGTCGTCGCGGGTGTGACGTTTCTGACGCTGCTGGCGGCGGCCGGGGCGCGCTCCGCGCCGGGCGTGATGTTGTTGCCGATCGGTAATGAATTTCAATGGAGCCGAGCGACGGTGTCGTCGGTGGTGGCGATTAACATTTTTATTTTTGGCCTGATCGGGCCGTTTGCCGCGGCGCTTTATGTACGGCTCGGGTTGCGGCGGACGATGATGTTGGGGATGGCGTTGCTCGCGCTGGGGTACGGTTCGACGATGTTTTTGCGGACGTACGCGCAATTCGTGGTGTTGTGGGGCTTGGTCGTCGGCGCGGGTTCTGGGATGGCGGCAACGGTGCTCGGCGCGGCTGTGGCGAATCGCTGGTTCACGAAACATCGCGGGCTGGTGATGGGAATGTTGACGGCGAGCACGGCGACCGGACAGCTCGTGTTTTTACCTTGGTTTGCGTCGCTCGTGACGACTTCGGGATGGCGGAGTGCGCCGCTGGTCGTGACGTTCGTGGCGCTCGGGATGATTCCGGTAATTTGGTTTTTCATGCGCGACGAGCCGCGTGATCTCGGGCTGCGGCCCTACGGAGAAACGGGCGCGCCGGATGCGGCCAAACGGGCGGTCGGAAATCCCGCGAAGCTGGCCATCACGACCTTGCTGGAAGCAGCGCGGACGCGCGATTTTTGGTTATTGGCGGGATCGTTTTTCGTGTGTGGCGCGAGTACGAACGGCTTGATCGGGACGCACCTGATTTCGGCCGCGTATGACTGTGGGATTCCCGAAGTGCGGGCGGCGGGGTTGTTGGCGATGATGGGGCTTTTCGACCTTGTGGGGACGACGCTTTCGGGCTGGTTGTCGGATCGCTATAACAACCGCGCGTTGCTCTTCGGTTACTACGGGTTGCGGGGTCTGTCGTTGTTGTTTTTGCCCACGGCGTTGCTCGGGCCGGTGGCGGGGTTGGCGGTATTTGCCGTTTTTTACGGACTGGATTGGATCGCGACGGTGCCGCCGACGGTGCGGCTGACGGGCGATGTTTTTGGGCGCGAACGCGCGAGCATCGTCTTCGGCTGGATCGTGGCGGCGCATCAAGTCGGCGCGGCGTGCGCGGCTTACGGGGCGGGCGCGGTGCGGACGGCGTTGGGGAGTTACGCGTGGGCGTTTACCGGCGCAGGCTTGCTCTGCGTGATCGCGGCCATGGGCGTGTTGTCCATCGGGCGCGGGGTGAAGCCGGCGCTGAAAACGGCGGCGGCTTGAGCAGCGGGGGCGGGCGCAGGGGCGGCCGGCGAGGAAATTATTTCTTCGCTGCGACGGGCAGCAACGGCTCGACGACGAGGCCTTCGGTGAGGGTGTCGTTGGGGTTGGCGGCGACGCGGACGCCATCGGCAAGACCGGATACGATCTCGATCTGGGCGCCGAAATCGCGGCCGATTTTTACTTTTTGAAAACGGATCGTTTGCGCGGCATCGACGGTGGCGACTTGGGGGCCGTCGGCGCGGATAATGACGGCGTTGGACGGGAGGACGATGGCGGGTTCGGCAGGTTTGAGGCGGAAACGAATTTGGACAAACATGCCGGGGAGGAGTTCGCCTTTGGCGTTGGGCAGTTGGATCTCGGTGGTGAGCGTGCGAGTGACGGGATCGAGGGCGCCGGCGACGCGCACGACGGAGGCGTGGAAAGTCCGGCCGGGGAATTCGTTGATGAGGACTTCGACTTCGAGGCCCGGGCGGATGGAGCGGAGGTAAGATTGAGGGACGCTGGCGAAGACGCGCAGCGGAGTGACGGCGGCCAGGCGGAAGAGTTCGCGGCGGCTGGAGTCGGTGGTGATCAACGCGCCGATCTCGGCGCCGCGGAAAGTGATGACGCCGGCGAAAGGGGCGACGATCGTCTGGAGGGATTTGAGTTGGGTGAGGCGGGCGACGTTGGCTTCGGCGGCTTGGACATCGGCGGCGCGGGCTTGGGCGGCGGCGTTTTTTTCGTCGGCTTCTTGTTTGGAGACGGCGTTGCGGGCGGCGAGTTCGGTCCAGCGGGCGGCGGTGGCGCGAGTGAGTTCGGCGTTGGCCTTGGCTTGGGCGAGGGCGGCGCGGGATTGGTTGAGTTCTTGATCGAGCTCAGGGCCGTCGATGAGAGCGAGGGTTTGGCCGGCGGTGACTTGGTCGCCGAGATCGACCAACCATTTTGCCATGTAGCCGCCGGTCCGAGCGTAGATGGAAGCTTCTTGGAAGGCTTGGAGGCTGGCCGGGAGCACAAGTTCGACTGCGGCGCTGGAGCGGGCGGCGAGGACGACGTTGACCGTCGGTGGAGCCTTGCTGATGGGCGTTGAGGCGACGCTGTGCGCGGTGATCGCTAGAAAGAAAAAGGAGTAGAGGGCGGACTTCATGGCGGGAAATTATGTGGAAGGAGCGGAATCGGCGGTGGTTTCCTCGAGGAGATCTTCCTCGGGCGTGTGGGGTCCGCGCTTGCGCAAGGTGGCGTACACGACGGGTACGAGGAACAGGGTGGCGAGTGTGGCGAAAAGGAGACCGCCGATGACGGCGCGACCGAGCGGGGCGTTTTGTTCGCCGCCTTCGCCAAGGCCGAGCGACATCGGTAACATGCCGATGATCATCGCCAATGCAGTCATGAGCACGGGCCGCAGACGCGTGTGACCGGCCTCGAGGGCGGCGGCGCGCGCGTCCCGACCCTCGTGCCGGACATCGTTGGCGAAGGTCACGAGCAAAATGGAATTAGCCGTGGCGACACCGACGCCCATGATGGCGCCCATGAGTGACGGGACGCTGAGGCTGGTGCGCGTGAGAAAGAGTATCCAGATGATGCCGCAGAGCGCGCCGGGCAGCGCCATGATGATGATAAACGGGTCGAGCCAGCTCTGGAAATTTACGACCAAGAGCAGGTAGACGAGTACGATCGCGCCCAGGACCCCGAGGCCTAGGCCGAGGAAGGAGGCGTCCATGCTTTGGGCTTGGCCGCGCATCGTGATGAAGCTGCCGCGCGGAAGTTTTTTCTCGAATTCGGGGAGAAGTTTTTTCACGGCGTCGGCGACGGAGCCGAGGTCGCTGCGATCGACGTTGGCGAAGACATCGAAGACGGGTTGGACGTTATAGTGACTGACGACGGATTGCGTTGTGGTGCGCTCAAACGTGGCGACGTTGCCAAAAATCTGGGGCGGTGCACCGCGACTGGTCGGTAGCGGCGTGGCGAGGATGGCCTCAATGGAATTGAGTTTCGCAGGCGGAGTTTGGGTGGCGACGACGTATTGCACGCCGTTTTGCGGGCTCAGCCAGAAATTGGGTGCAGACTGGGCGGAACCCGAGAGCGAGATGAGGACGTTGGAGGCGACATCGCGCTGGGTGAGACCGAGTTGCTGGGCGCGGGAGCGGTCGACGTTAAAGCGCAGGGCGGGGGCATTGGTGACTTGTTGGACGTGGACGTCGACGGCGCCCGGGATGCGGGCGATGCGGGCGGAAAGCTCGAGGGCGAGGGCGTAGTTGGTTTTGACATCGCGGCCGGCGATCTGGACATCGATGGGCGCGGCGAGGCCGAAGTTGAGGATTTGGCCGATAATGTCGGAAGGTTGGGTGAAGAAGACGCAGTCGGGGAATTCACGGTTGAGGCGCTCGCGCAGGGTGCGGACGTAGTCCCAAGTGGGGCCGTGTTTTTCGGGGTTGAGGGCGACGAGGATTTCCCCGTCGGCGGCGCCGATGGTGGCGGAGTCGCTGAAGGCGAGGTTCACCCCGCCGGTGGGCAGGCCGATGTTGTCGAGGATTGTGACGAGTTCATCGGCGGGAATCACTTCGCGGATGACGTTTTCTACTTGGTTAAAAATGCGCTCCGTCTCCTCGATGCGCGTACCCGCAGGAGCGCGCACGTGGAGGCGAAATTGGCCGGCGTCGACGAGCGGGAAGAAATCGCGTCCGAGAAAAGGGATGAGGGCGGCACTCGCGAGGACGAAGCCAAGGGATATCGTGGCGGTAGTTTTGCGGTGATCTAGGCACCACGTAAGACCGCGGGTGTAGCGAGAGCGGAAACGTTCGAAGTGGCGGTTAAACCGGACGTGGATGCGCCAGAAAATATCGCCGTGGGGCGTGGGTTCACCGGGACCGGCGTCGTGGAGGATCGGTTGGCCACGGAGGAGAAAGTGGACGAACGTTGGTACGACGGTACGGGAGAGAAAATAGGACGCGAGCATCGCGAAGATGACCGCCATCGCGAGCGGGCCGAAGAGATATTTCGCAGTGCCCTCGAGAAAGAAGATCGGGATGAAGACGATGCAAATGCACAGCGTGGATACGAAGGCGGGCATCGCGATCTGCTCGGCGCCGTCGAGGATGGATTGGAGGAGAGATTTTTTTAGCCCGAGGTTACGATCGATGTTTTCAATCGTGACCGTGGCGTCATCGACGAGGATGCCGACGGCGAGGGCGAGACCGCCGAGGGTCATGGCGTTGATCGTCTGACCGAAGGCAGCGAGGCAGAGAATGGAGCAGAAAATCGAGAGTGGAATCGAAAGGGCGACGACCAGGGTGTTGCGCCAAGTGCCCAGGAAGAGCAAAATCATCGCGGCGGTAAGGGTGGCGGCGAGGGCGCCCTCAAAGAGCACGCCGTTGAGGGCGGCGCGGACGAAAACGGATTGATCGAAGAGCGGGCGGAGCTCGAGTTCGGGCGGGACGACGGCTTTGACGCGGGGGAGTACGGCTTTGACCCGCTCGATGATGTCGAGCGTGGAGGCGCCGCCGGTTTTTAAGATGCTGAGGAGGGAGCCGCGGGTGCCGTCTTGGCGGACGATGCTGGCTTGGGTGGCGAAACCGTCGCGGACTTGGGCGACGTCGCGAATGTAGATCGTCGTGCCATTAACGATACGGATAGGAAGATTGCCGAGGCCCTCGATCGTGTCGGGGCTGCTGTTGAGGAAAACGCCGTACTCGCGGTCGCCGATTTTGGCGGTACCGGAGGGAAGGGTGAGGTTTTGCGCGTTGATGGCGTTGCTGACGTCGGTGGCGGTGAGGCCTTTGGCGAGGAGGGCGGCGGGGTCGAGATCGACTTGGATCTGGCGGACCTTGCCGCCCAGCGGCAGGGGGACGGAAGCGCCTTGGACGGTGGCGAGTTGGAGACGGACGGAGTTGAGGCCGATGTCATAGAGGGCTTGTTCGGAGAGGGTTTTGCTGCCGAGGCCGAGTTGGAGGATGGGGACGTTGGAAGCGCTGTAGCGGATGACAAGGGGCGGCGTGGTGCCGGGCGGCATGATGCGCGTGATCGTCTGGCTGATGGCGGTGATTTGGGCGACGGCGGCGTCGACGCTGGCGCCGGGTTGGAAGAATACTTTGATGACCCCGACGCCGGCGAGGGACTGGGATTCGATGTGCTCGATGTCATTAACGGTGGTAGTGATCGCGCGTTCGCTGAGAGTGACGATGCGCTTCTCCATCTCTTCTGGCGTGAGGCCGGTGTAAGACCACAGTACGCTGACGACAGGGATGTCGATGGATGGGAAAATATCCTTCGCCATGCGCCGAGCCGTGAGGAGGCCGAGAATGACAATTAAAAGGGCCATCACGGTAAACGTGTAGGGCCGACGAAGGGCGAGACGTACAATCCACATAGCTTTAAAAACGACGGTCTACAGCGAGTCCGGAAGTCAGCGAGGGTTAGCCCGCGCTGGCGAAGGGGACGGTTCCAAACGTAAGAGGTTTAGCGGGCGGGCGCGGCCGAGTTAGTCGGGGGCGCGGTATCCTCAAATTCGGAGATTGGCTTCGGTGAGAGATGTTTGGTGAAACGCTCCATAAACAGGTAAAACACCGGCGTGATGTAGAGCGTAAGAATTTGAGACACGAGCAGGCCGCCGACGACGGCGAGGCCAAGGGTGCGGCGGGCGTCGGCGCCGGCGCCCCAACCGAGCGCGATGGGCAAAGTGCCCGCGATGGCCGCGAGGGTGGTCATCATGATCGGGCGGAAGCGGACGATGCAGGCTTCGAAGATCGCCGCTTCGGCGGTTTTGCCGTGGTGGCGTTGGGCGTCGAGGGCGAAGTCGATCATCATGATGGCGTTCTTTTTTACGATGCCGATCAACATGATCAGACCGACGTAACCATACATGTTAAGTTCCTGGCCAAAGATAAGTAGGGTGAGAAGCGCGCCAAACGTCGCCGCGGGCAGGCCGGAGAGAATCGTGATGGGGTGCACAAAATCTTCGTAGAGAATGCCGAGCACCAAGTAGATCACGAGCACGGCGATGAGCAGCGTGAGCCCGAGGCCTTTCAGGGAACTGGTAAAGGCAGCGGCGGTGCCTTGGAACGTGCCGCTGACGGTGGCTGGGACGAGTTCGCGGGCGATTTTTTCAATCTGTTCGGTGGCTTCGCTGAGCGCGAGTTCGGGTTTGAGGTTGAAGCTGATCGTCACGGCGGGAACTTGGCCGAGGTGTGCGACGGTGAGCGGGCCGACGGAGGGTCGGAGCTTGGCGACGCTCTCCAGTGGTATGAGTTTACCTTCGCGGTTGCGCAGATAAAGCAAGGAGAGGGAGGCAGGATCGCGCAGATATTTTTCGGCGAGCTCTAGGATGACGGCATATTGATTGGTCGACGTGTAGATCGTGGAAACCTGGCGGGCGCCAAAGGCGCTGTAGAGGGTGTCCTCAACTTGTTGCGCGTTGAGGCCGAGGGATGAGGTCTTGTCGCGGTCGATGTCGATGATCAGCTGCGGGCTGGTGATCTGGAGATCGGAGCTCACGTCGATGATGCCAGGGACTTCGCGGATGCGTTCCAGCAAAGGTGGGGTGACGCGATAGAGCTCCTGTAGGTCGGTACCGTAGAGGGTGTACTGATACACCGAGGAGGAGCCGCGGGAGCCGAGGCGGATACTCGGGGGCACCGTTGGAAACACACGCACACCCGGAATGCCGGCGGTTTCCGTGCGTAGCATTTGAGCGACTTGGTTGGCATTGGGGCGTTTACCGTCGATCAGAGAGACAAACATACGGCTGGTGTTACTGGTGCCGCCGCTGCGGCCCATGGAGCCGACGAAGACGATGCTGTCTTTGACGTAAGGATTGCGTCGGATCGTAGCGGTGACGGTGCGTTGATAAGCGACCATCGCGTCGAAAGAGGTATCTTGCGCGGCTTCGACCATGACTTGGATGCGGCCGGTGTCCTCGGTGGGAATGAAGCCTTTAGGGGTGATGACTAATAGCCAAAGCGTGAGACCGATGGTGGCGAGGGCGATGCCCATGACGGTTTTGCGCCACTGGAGCGATAGGCGCAGGGTGCGCTCGTAGAGATTCACGCTGCTCTGGAACAGGCGCTCGGTTAAAGCATAGAAACGACCGTGCTTGGCGTGGGGATTGATCGGCTTGAGAAACCGGCTGCACAACATCGGCGTCAACGTGAGCGACACAAAACCGGAGACGAGAATAGCCGCGGAAATAGTGACGGCGAATTCGTGCAGCAAGCGTCCGAGTACCCCGCCCATAAACAGCACGGGGATGAAGACCGCGACCAGCGAGATCGTCATCGAGAGAATGGTGAAACCGATTTCGCGGGAGCCGCGCAGGGAGGCGGCCATGACGGTTTCGCCTTTCTCGATGTGGCGGACGATATTTTCGAGCATCACGATCGCGTCGTCGACGACGAAACCTACGGAAAGGGTGAGCGCGAGCAGCGAGATGTTATCGATGCTAAAATCGAAGAAATACATCACCCCAAACGTGCCGAGGACGGCGATGGGCATCGCGATGCTCGGGATGATGGTGGCCGAGAGCGAACGCAGGAACAGGAAGATCACGAGCACCACCAGAATGATGGCGAGCACGAGAGTGAATTTCACGTCGTGCACCGATTCGCGGATGCTGATCGAACGGTCCACGACGGTGTCGAGCTCGATGGTGGCGGGCAGTTGCGCGCGGAAGGTCGGGAGCAGGGCTTTGACGCCGTCGACGACCTTGATGGTGTTGGTGCCAGGTTGGCGTTGGATCGAGAGGATGATCGAGCGCGTCTCCTTGGTGCCGGCGGCAAACGCGGGGTCTTCGACGCCCTCCTTGAAACGGTAGTCGAACCAGCTGAACGATTTTTCGTTTTCAACGCTATCGGTCACTTTCGCGACATCCGACAAACGCACGGGAGCGCCGTTGCGGTAGGTGACCATGACATTACCGAAACCGCTGGCGCTCTTGAGTTGGCCCGTGGCGATGAGGGTGGTGGCCTTGGTGGCGCCGTCGATCACGCCGGCGGGGAGGTTGACGTTGTTGGTATCCAGCGCGGAGCGGACTTCGTCGATGCCGATGCCGCGGGCGGCGAGGGCGCGGGGGTCGAGGCGCACGCGGACGGCGTATTTTTGCGCGCCGAAGACGTTGACTTGGGAGACGCCGTCGACGGTGGAGATGCGTTGGGCGAGGACCGTCTCGGCGTATTCGTTGACTTCGGAGAGGGCGAGGGTCTTCGACGAGAGCGCGATCAACATGATCGAGTCGTCGTTGGGGTTGGATTTACGAAACGACGGCGGATTGGGCATATCGCGCGGAAGCCGGCGTTGGACGGCGGCGATGGCGGATTGCACGTCTTGGGCGGCGCCGTCGATATTGCGATCGAGGCTGAACTGCATCGTGATCGAGGTGCCACCGAGCGAGCTGGTGGAGGACATCGATTCGATGCCGGCGATGCTGGAGAATTGTTGTTCGAGCGGGGTTGCGACGGAGGCGGCCATCGTTTCCGGGCTCGCACCGGGAAGGCTGGCGGAGACAGAGATGGTCGGGAAATCGACGTTGGGCAAATCGCTGACCGGTAGGCGTTCGTAGGCCATCCAGCCGAAGAGGGTGATGGCGGCGGTGACGAGCGTCGTCATCACCGGGCGGCGGATAAACTGTTCGGGGATGTTCATGGCGCCGGCTTGTTACTTGGACGTGTCGGGACTGGTTTTCTTGCTTTTGGCTTTATCGCCGCCGGCCTTGGAGCGTTTGCCATCCGCCGCGCCGCTCGTGCCGTCGGCGGTTTTGATTTCAACGGGTTTGCCGGGGATGACGCGAAGTTGGCCGTCCACGACGACGGTCTCGCCCTCGCTGAGACCTTTGGCGATGACGGCGAGGGGACCGGCGAAACGTTCGACGGTGACGGGCCGTAGCTCGGCGGTTTTATCAGGGAGGATGACGTAAACGTGTTGGCCGGCCTGCGAAGTTTGGAGGGCGCTGCTGGCGACGGTGAGGGCTTCCGGGGCGGCGAGGGTGACGGTGACCGTGGCGAATTGGCCGGGCCAGAGACGGTGTTGGGGGTTGGGGAAGGCGGCTTTGAGTTTCAGGGTGCCGGTCGAAGGATCGACGGTGTTGTCCATGAAGATGAGTTCGCCTTCCTCGGCTTGTTCGTCGGTGCCAGGGGGGATGACTTTGACCTTGATGGCGCCGGAGGCGCGGTACCGCACGAGGGCGCCGAAGTATTGTTGAGGGACGCTAAAGGTGACGTTGATGGGACTGAGTTGGTGGACGGAGACGAGTTGGCCACCGGCTTCGTTGACGCGGACGAGGTCGCCTTCGTGGACGGGGATGTTGCCGGTGCGGCCTGTAAGAGGGGCGCGGATGGTGCAGTAATCGAGTTGGAGGCGGGCGTTGGCGGCGGCGGCTTCGCTGGCGAGTTGCTGGGATTGGAGCGCGCGGGCGGAGTCGGAGATGGCTTGAAACTGTTCTTGGGAGACGAGGGCGCTGTCGCTGAGGGCGCGGTAGCGGTCGACTTGGGCGAGGGCGGTGCCGAGTTGGACTTTGATGCGTTGGAGGTCGGCTTCGGCAGAGCGCAGGCTATTTTGGAAGGGCCGGGGATCGATCTGGAAGAGGATATCGCCTTGGCGGACATCTTGGCCTTCGGTGAAATTGATTTTCACGAGTGTGCCTGTGACCTGAGAGCGCACGGAGGCGGTGCGGCTGGGTTCGACGGCGCCGACGGCCTCGAGGTTGAGGGGTACGACCTTGCGTTCGACTTTGCCTGCGATAACCGGGGCGGCTGCACCGGCTCCGCGACCGCCTCGTCCGGCGGATTTATCGGCGCAACCGCTCAAACTTATCGTGACGGCAACGCTCATAATACTGAGCAACCGGACGTACGAACGGGACAAGAAATTCTGGGGCAGCATGGGGATAAAAAAGAGATAAAAGTCTTAAATTTGAGTCTGCTTGGGGTGAATGCTTAAAGACGTAGGATTGGCCAAAGAGATTCGACGTCAATTCATGGGCAAGATACGTGCCACGGTCACGCCTGTAACGGCCATCTTATTAATAACCTTTTCCTTGCTTGGCCGAGGCAGGGGGATTTCCCTCGTGGGACCTCTGTCCATATGAAAGTCCTCGTTGCTGATAAGATCTCACCTAAGGGAGTCGCCTTTCTGCGTACGCAGCCCGGCCTCGAAGTCATCGAGGCTTACGGCTCCTCGCCGGACAAGATCCTCGAGCTGGTGAAGGATGTGCACGCCATCGCCGTGCGTTCGGAGACGAAGATCACTGCCGCCGTATTCGCCGCGGCCCCCTTACTCAAAGTCGTGGGCCGCGCCGGCGTCGGCGTGGACAACGTCGATGTCGATGCCGCCACCGAACGCGGCGTGATCGTCATGAACACCCCCTCGGGCAACACCGTGGCGACCGCCGAGCTCACGTTTACCCACATCCTCTGCGGTGCGCGGCCCGTGCCTCAAGCCGCCGCTTCCATGAAAGCCGGCCAATGGGATCGAAAAAGTTTCTCCGGCATCGAACTCTTTAAAAAGACCCTCGGTATCGTCGGTCTCGGCCGCATCGGCGGCGAAGTCGCCAAGCGCGCCCAAGCCTTCGGCATGCGCGTACTCGCCTACGACCCGTACCTCGCCCCCAGTCGCGCCAAGGCCATGCAGATCGAGGGCGTCTCGCTCGACGAACTCCTCGCCCAAGCCGACTACATCACCGTCCACATGCCGTTGACGGAAGACACGCACTACATGATCGACGAAGCGGCGTTCGCCAAGGCCAAGAAAGGCCTGCGCATCTTCAACTGCGCGCGCGGTGGCATTATTAAAGAAAGCGCGCTCATCGCCGCGCTGAAATCCGGCCAAGTCGCCGCCGCCGGTCTCGACGTTTTTGAAGAAGAGCCGCTCGCCAAAGACAGCGAGCTGCGCACCTTGCCCAACGTCACGCTCACGCCCCACCTCGGCGCTTCCACCGCCGAAGCCCAAGACGCCGTCGGCGTCGAAGTCGCCGAGCAGATCGCTGATGTCCTCCTCAACGGCGCCGTGCGCAACGCCGTCAATCTCCCCTCCGTCGACGCCGCCACCGCTAAGATCCTCGGACCTTACCTCGATCTCGGCGCCAAACTCGGCACGCTGGTCCAACAACTCGCTCCGGCCGCCGTCGCCAAATTGCGCATCACCTATTTCGGCAAAATCGTCGACCTTGACGCCAATGCCATCACGCGCTCCATCCAGCGCGGCTACCTCACGCGCATCAGCGGCGAGGGCGTTAACGTCGTCAACGCCCCGATCATGCTCGAACGCCTCGGCTTGCGCAGCGAGATCATCAAATCCTCCGACGACTCCGATTACACCGAGTTGATCGTCGTCGAAGCGGTCGGCGCTGACGGTTCCGCGCGCAGCGCTGCGGGCACCTTGGTCACCAAGGCCAACAGCCCGCGCATCGTCGCCGTCAACGGCCGCGACGTCGAAGTGATCGCTACCGGCAAGCTCCTGATCATCGAAAATCAAGACGCACCCGGCATGATCGGTTACGTCGGTACGCTCCTCGGCAAAGACCAGGTCAACATCGCCAACATGTCCCTCAGTCGCCAACAGGCCGGCGAGACCGCGCTCATGGTGATTAACCTCGATAGCGAACCCAGCGCCGCTGCCCGAGCCGAATTGAAGGCGCATCCCGCGATCAAGCTCGCGAAATTCGTCCAACTTTAATCCCGTCTAACCCCCAGCGTTGCTCCCGCCTCCTCCCGTGTTCACTGCCCTTATCTTCACCGCTCTCGTCGGCTACCTATTAGGCGCGTTGCCTTTTGGTTATCTGGTCGCGCGTGCCAAGGGCGTGAACATCTTTGAGGTCGGCAGCAAAAATCCCGGCGCCACCAACGTGCGCCGCGTGCTCGGTCCTGGCCCGGGCAACCTGGTCTTCGCGCTCGATGCCGCCAAAGGTGCGTTGGCTGCGGCGTGGGCTTTCGGCTCCAGCAGCAGCAAGCTCACGATCGAGCTCTCGGCCCCGTTTTCGTTGCTCAACGGCACCTACGCGGGCGCCGATTGGGTTAATCTGGGGATGGCCGGTCTAGTGGGCGCGATGCTTGGCCACAGTTTTTCCTGCTTCACGGGTTTCCGCGGGGGTAAAGGTGTCGCCACGGCCGCCGGCGGTTGTCTCGTGCTCATGCCTTTGGGCGCGCTCGTCGCCGCCGCAGTGTGGGTCGCGACGTTTTATGCCAGCCGTTACGTCTCGCTCGCGTCGATCCTCTCGGCGGCGGCCCTGCCAATCACGGTGTTTTTACAGGGCCAGCCGAAACCGCTCCTCGTGTTTTCCAGCCTCGCCTCGCTCTTTGTGATCGTGCGGCACCGCGCCAACATCACGCGTCTCATTAACGGCACGGAAAATCGTTTTGTGAAAAAACCTGCCGCCAAGCCATGAGCTCGCCTCTGACTATTACGATCGGTATCTGCGGCTTTGGCACCGTGGGCCAAGGCGTCTGGAAACACCTTGAGCGCTCGCGTGCGCTGCTTGAGACCCGGCTCGGCGCCAAGCTCGTGCTCGCGCGCGCTTCCGCTCGCGATCTCAAGAAAAAGCGCCCGGTTAAAATCGCCGCCGCCAAGCTCACCGACGATCCCCTCGCCATCGCGACCGATCCCAAGATCGACATCGTCTGCGAACTCATGGGCGGCACCGGCCTCGCTCGCCAAGTGACGCTCGCCGCCCTCACGCGCGGCAAAATCGTCGTCTCTGCCAACAAAGCCCTCATCTGCGCGCACGGCGCCGAGATTTTTGCGACGGCGCGTAAGCACGGCGGGCATTTCTTTTTTGAAGCCAGCGTCGCCGGCGGCATCCCGCTCATCAAAGCCCTGCGCGAAGGCCTCGTCGCCAATCGTTTCACCCGCATTTACGGCATCCTCAACGGCACGTGTAACTACATCCTCACGCAGATGGAGGAGCGCGACGCGCCCTACGCCGATGTCCTCGCCGATGCCAAACGCCTCGGCTACGCCGAAGCCGATGAATCCCTCGACGTCGATGGTTGGGACACCGCCCACAAAGCCTCGGTCCTCGCTTGGCTCGCCCACGGCATGTGGATCAAGCCCGACCGCATGCTCGTTGAAGGCATCAGCCGCATCACGCCCGCCGATTTTAAGACCGCCGCCACCCTCGGCTACGGCATCAAGCTACTCGCGGTTATCACCCGTGATTTCACGACCAACGAAATCAGTGTCCGCGTGCAACCCACGCTGCTGCCCGAGGGCAACGTCCTCGCCAACGTCAGCGGCGTCTTCAACGCGATCTCCGTCACGGGCGACATCGTCGGCACCACGCTTTATATCGGCCGCGGCGCGGGCCAAGACGCTACCGCCAGCGCCGTCATCAGCGACATCGCCGATGCGGTCGCGCTGCTCCGTCACGGCAAAGGCGCGCACCACATGGGCGACGACGCGCCCGCCCCGTGCGCCGATTGCCGCCTCGCTCCGCCCGAGCGTATTCGCAGCCGCTACTACGTTCGTCTCTCGGTAAAAGACCAACCCGGCGTCCTCGCTCGCGTCGCCTCCGTGATGGCCAAACACCACGTCAGCATCGCCAGCGTGATTCAAAATCCCTCCGACCGCATCGGTGCCGCCTCGCTCGTACTTACGACGCACGAGAGCGACGAACGCGCCATCGGCGCCACCCTCAAACACCTCGCCGGTTTGAGCAGCGTGCTCGAACCACCCGTGCTGCTCCGCATTGGCGATTTCAACGACTGATTTTTTCAAACCAGACCATGGCCCGTATCGTCCAAAAATATGGCGGCACCTCCGTCGGTGACGTCGAACGCATTAAAAAAGTCGCCGAGCGCATTAAAGGCACTCGCGACGAAGGCAACGAGGTCGTCGTCGTCGTCTCCGCTCGCGCTGGCGTGACCAACGAGCTCATCGCCCGCGCCAAAGCCGTCTGCCCCGATCCCAGCGAACGCGAACTCGACCAGCTCCTAGCCATCGGCGAACAAGAAACCATCGCCCTCGTCGCCATGGCCCTCCAAGGCATCGGCGCCGACGCCGTCAGCTACACCGGCGCCCAAGCCGGCATCTTTACCGACAAGGTTCACACCAAGGCGAAGATCCAAGGCATCAATCCGAAGCCCATGGAGAAAGAGCTCAAAGCCGGCCGCATTATCATCGTCGCCGGCTTTCAAGGTGCGGATGACGAAGGCCGCATCACGACCCTCGGTCGCGGTGGTTCCGATCTCACCGCCATCGCACTCGCCGCCGCCCTCAAGGCCGACAAATGCGAGATCTACACCGATGTTGATGGCGTCTACACCGCCGATCCTCGCGTGGTGAAAAACGCCAAAAAAATCCCCGAGATCAGCTATGACGAGATGCTCGAACTCGCCTCGTCCGGCTCCAAGGTCATGCAGTCTCGCTCCGTCGAATTCGCGGCGAAGTACGACGTCGTTTTTGAAGTCCGCTCCTCCTTTAACCACAATCCAGGAACCATCGTGAAAAAAGAAGTCGCCTACATGGAAAAAGTCGTCGTGCGCGGTGTCGCCGTCGACAAAGACCAGGCCAAGGTCATCGTCAGTAACATCGTCGATAAGCCCGGCTCGGCCGCGAAGGTCTTCCGCGCCCTCGCTGACGCCTCCGTCCTCGTCGACATGATCGTACAAAACGTCGGCCGCCACGGTGTGGCCAACCTCACTTTCACCGTACCCCAGACCGACACGCGCAAGGCCGTCAAAGCGCTCGAGCCCGTGCTCGCCGCGATCGGCGGCGGTCAAGTCGCCGTCCACGAACACATCGCCAAACTCTCGGTCGTCGGCGTCGGCATGAAGACGCACAGCGGTGTCGCCGCGACGCTCTTCCAAGCGCTCGCCGAAGCCGGCATCAACATCGAGCTCATCAGCACCTCGGAGATTAAAATTTCCGTCGTGATCGATCTCGACCGCGTCGAAGAAGCCGCTCGCGTCGCCCACGCCGCGTTTCACCTCGATCAAGCTTGAGGCGGAGCGGGTGAACTCAAACCCGCCGCCTTAACTTGACCTTTTTCGGGCGATCACGTCCCGCGCCCTTTTTCTCATGCGCTACCTTTCCACCCGCGGATTGACCGAGCCCGTCGGTTTCTCCGATGCCGTCGCCATCGGTTTGGCGCCCGACGGTGGGTTGTATTTACCGGAGACGCTCCCGCAGTTTTCCGCGGCTGACCTCCGCCGCTTTGAGACGCTCGGTTACGCTGAGCTCTGTTTCGAATTTTTGCGACGTTTTGCGACGGATATTCCGCCGGAGACCCTGCGTGCGTTGGTCGCGCAGTCTTACACGACGTTTTCCGATCCGACCATCGCCCCGCTGAAGGAACTCTCAAAAAATCTCCACGTCCTCGAGTTGTTTCACGGCCCGACGTTGGCGTTTAAAGATTTCGCGCTGCAACTCCTCGGTAATCTCTACGGGCACCAGTGCACGTTGCGCCGCGAATCGATCAACGTCCTCGGCGCCACTTCCGGCGACACAGGTGCGGCGGCGATCCACGGCCTGCTTGGTAAGCCTGGGGCGGCGATTTTTATTCTCTATCCCGACGGACGCGTGTCGCCGCTCCAGGAGCGCCAAATGGCGTGCACCGGCGCGGCGAATGTCTTCGCCCTCGCCGTTGATGGCTCGTTCGACGACGCGCAGACGTCATTGAAAGAAATTTTCGGCGACCAAAAATTCCGCCAACAACACCGCCTCTCGGCGGTGAATTCGGTCAACATCGCCCGGGTGTTGGCGCAGTCGGTTTATTATTTGTACGCCTTTTTGCGGCTGCCAGCGGCGACGCGCGCCGAGACGGAGTTTGTGGTGCCGACGGGCAATTTTGGCAACGTGCTCGCGGGTTGGCTGCTCCAAAAAATGGGCGTACCACTGCGCAGCTTCAAGGTCGCGACCAATCAGAATGATATTCTCTACCGTCTGTTCACGACGGGAGACTACCGCGTCTCAGCCGTCGCGCCGAGTCTGGCTCCCTCGATGGATATTCAAGTATCGAGCAACTTTGAGCGTTTCTTGTACCTGAGCGTGGGTGGCGACGCGGCCAAGGTGCGCGATGTCATGCAGACGTTTAAGTCGACCGGCGGGTACCAATTTGAAAATTTTGCACGCGACACGCTGAGCGCGTCGCGCTGCACAGATGCGCAGATTCCGGGGATCATCCGCTCGGTTTACGAACGCTTTGGCTACATCGTCGATCCGCACACGGCCTGTGGTTTCGCGGAATTGGCGCAGGATCGCCCGAGCGTGGTGCTGGCGACGGCGAGTCCGGCCAAGTTTCCCGACACGATTGTTTCCGCCATCGGTATCGAACCCAAGGACCCGAGCTTGGAGGCGTTGAAGTCGCGGCCGGTGCAGAAATATTTGCTGAAGACCGACGCGACCTCGATCCGTGGTTTTATTGAGCAACACGCAGTCTAATCCTCTGCGGGTGGCGGTCGGGCGAGGAATTATTTCAACGTCATCACGTATTCGCCTTCCCACGTTTCATCGGGAGGAGCGATTTGATAGCGGCGCACGATCTCAAGGTAAACGCGCGACGGATTAGTCGTGCGGCTCTGCGCTGGGGTGGGCTCGAGTGCATCACTCTGCGCGAAGAGCGTGAGCGCGCCGGCCCAATCGCGTGCGTAGTAGCGGGCGAGGGCGAGTTCGAAGATCCGTACGCATTCGTGGGTCGACGCTGAGACCGTTTCTTTGAGGCCAACAATTTCGAAGATCGGCACCGCGGTAGTCCGGCCTTTGACGAGGATGCGGCCGAGGGACCGAAAGACCACCCGATCGCCGCCGTCGCGGATGCAGGCGTCGCGCGTCGAGTCGGAGCACATGGAATACACGCCCCAGTTCTTCGCGCCACTTTCCATCCGGGCGGCGAGGTTTACGTTGTCGCCCATCATCGTGTAGTTGAAACGCGTGCGACTGCCCATGTTGCCGACGATGACGGGTCCGCTGTTGAGCCCGATGCGAGAGTGCATCTCGTGTACGATTTCCGGCCAGCGCTTACCCTCGGCTTTCCATTTAGCGCGGAGTTCGGTGAGTTTGACTTGGATGCGTTGACTGGCGACGCAGGCGCGTAGGGCGTGATCGGGCAAGGGCAGGGGCGCGCCAAACATCGCGACCACGCCATCGCCGATATATTTGTCGAGCGTGCCGCCCTCCGCGTGGATGATATCGGTGCAGGCCGTGAGGTACTCGTTCATCAACTCAACGAGGCGATCAGGCGGTAATTTTTCGGAAAAAGCGGAGAACGATTGGATGTCTGAAAAGTAGGCGGTGATGTTTTCGGCGTGACCGCCGAGTTCCGGGGATTTGCCGGATTCCACCATGCGGTTGACGATCTCGGGCGAGACGTAGGTGCCGAACATTCCCGTGATGCGTTGTTTGGCGCGGCGCTCGATCAAGAGTTGGCGGACGATCATCACGATTTGGAGCGCGCCGAAGCCGATGAGTGGCCACCACAGCGGCGTCCATAGACTCCAGCGAATCCAAAGCAGCGCGGCGATTCCGATATAAATGATCGGCAAGAAGAGCGCGCCGAGCGCCTGAAGTCGCAGGGCGCGTTTGGGCCAGTAAGCGACACTCACTAAACTGATGAGGAGGGTGGCCAGCAGGACGATTCCCTCAGGCAAACGGCGGGCGAAATCCTCGCGCAGGATGTTATCAATTGTGTTGGCTTGAGTGAGCACGAGCGGGCTGTCGGGCTCGAACGGCGTCACTCCGTTGTCGGTCAATCCGGTGGAAAATAAACCGACGAGCAGGATTTTTTGGGTGACGCTCGGCAGGCCCGCTTGCGGGTCGTGTTCGATGAACTGACGTTTATAGCCCTCGGCGAGCGGGTAGTAACTGATGCTGTTGCTGCCGGCGATGCCGTAGCGGTAGTTGATCAGATATTCTCCGGCGGCATTGATGGGGATGCGGCGCTGAAACGTCTCTCCTTCGAGGTAAATGGCTTCACCCAGCACCACGCGCACCTGCTTGGGCGTGAGATTTCCATACGTCATCAACGTCTGTAGCGCGAAACTCGGGTAAATTTGTTCGTCGACGCGGTGCAGCAGCGGCATTTCACGCCGGATACCATCGGGGCCGGCGGTGGTGTTGCAAAACGCGCTCACGCCGACTTCCTGCAACGGAATAATCGGGCGCATCGCGAACGGGGCGGCCGGCAGGCGACTCGCATCGCCGCTGATGCGACGCAGGGGTTGATTGGCGGCGGGCAGAGACGGCGGCTGAGGCAGGTCTTCGTCGGTCGAATACGCTCCAAACACGACGCGCCCGTTTAACTTAGCAGCTCCGACTTTGAACCCATCGTCGCCGGCGGCTGGATCGACGAATAAAATATCCCAAGCGACCACGGCCGGTTTACCGAAGGCGATCGCTTGCATGAATTGGCCGTGGATTTTGCGATCCCAGGGCCAGCGGCCCAGCTCGTTGATGCTGTGATCGTCGATGCCGACGATCATGACGCGATCGTCGGGCAGCGGCTGAAAACGGACGCGAAATCGAGTGACTTGGTCTTGCGTGAGGTTTTCGAGATGCTGCAACCACGACGTCTGGCCCAAAGCGAAGGCCAGTCCGATGCAAAGTGCCGTAGGTAATAAATAGGCTTTGATCGATTCCAACGAGCGCGGGTTCATGGATGCCTGAGCGTTTCCGCCAGAGAGAATTGGCTCAACTAGAAAACCCATCGCATCTGCGTCGGCTCGGCGGCAACTATCTAGCCGATTCTGCCTTGGTCTTAAACGGCATCGCGCGGCTTCGCACCGGCGGTTTTGGTGCTTAGCTTGAGCTTAGGGCTGCGCTGAAGATGCGGTGTAAAAGCTCCCTTGCCTCGGTGGGCGGAAGCGGCAACTTTCTGCCTTCGCATGAGTACCGCGGTCAAAATCTACGACACGACGTTGCGTGATGGCACGCAAGGTGAGGGCATCAGCTTTTCTGTGGCCGACAAGCTGCGCATTGCTGAGCGCTTAGATCAATTTGGCGTCGACTACATCGAGGGTGGGTTTCCTGGCTCTAATCCGCGGGACATTACGTTTTTCGCCGAGGCGAAACACCTCAAGCTGAAGCACGCGCGGCTGGCGGCCTTTGGTTCTACCCGTCGCGCCGGAGCGAAGGCGGACGAAGATCCGCAACTGCGCACGCTGCTTGATAGCGGCATGCCCGTGATGACGATCGTGGGTAAAACGTGGACGCTGCACGTCACGGAAATTCTGCGCACGACGCTCGAAGAAAATCTCGCGATGATCGAAGATTCCACGCGCTACCTAGTCGCGCAGGGTCGCGAGGTGGTTTACGATGCCGAGCATTTTTTCGACGGTTACAAGGCCGATCCTGAGTATGCGATTCGCACCTTGGCGGCGGCGTTGCGCGGCGGCGCGAGCAACCTCACGCTCTGTGACACCAACGGCGGGACGCTCGTAGATGATTTTAAGGGCATCGTCGCGCACGCGGTGCGGGAATTTGGCGGCGAGAAAATCGGCGTACATTGTCACAACGACAGTGGCTTGGGCGTCGCGCTCACTCTAGCCGGCGTGACCGCGGGCGCGCGCCTCGTCCAAGGTACCGCCAACGGCTACGGCGAACGCGTCGGGAATGCCAATCTCACCACAGTCCTCGCAAATTTGTTTTTAAAGATGGATTGCACGGCGCGTTGCGCGAGTAATTTGGCGCAACTGCGCGATCTCTCGCTGTTTTTCGACGAGCTCGCGAATCTGCGGCCGGACCCGAAGGCGCCGTTTGTCGGTCAATCGGCGTTTGCGCACAAGGGCGGCTTGCACGCCAACGCGGCGCAAAAGGTCGCGCGTAGTTACGAGCACATCGACCCCGCACTCGTGGGTAACCGCACCCGTGTACTCGTCTCGGACATGGCGGGTCGCAGCAGTCTCGCGCTTAAGGCTAAAGAACTCGGCCTCGAGCTGGATGAAAAACGTCCCGAGATGAAGGCGTTGATCGAGCAACTCAAAGAGCGCGAGTTCCGCGGCTACGAATACGAAGCGGCGGATGCTTCGTTTCGCCTCTTGGTCGGCGCCGCGCTCGGGCAACGGAAAACGTTTTTTGAAGTCGAGACCTATCGCGTGATCATCGAGCGTCACGGCGAGGATCTCTGGGCGGAGGCTACGGTCAAAATCCGCGTTGGCGGCGAATCGGTGCACACCGTGGCCGAATGTACGGGCCCGGTCGGGGCGCTCGATAAGGCGCTGCGTCTGGCGCTCGAAAAGACCTATCCTCAGCTGCGGGAATTGGTTTTGCGTGATTATAAGGTGCGCATCCTCGAGAGCGGCGCGGGTACCAATTCGCGCACCCGCGTTTTGATCGAAAGTGGCGATGGTCGCACGGTCTGGGGTACCGTTGGCGTGAGTGATAATATCATCGACGCCAGTTGGGAAGCATTGCGCGACGCGGTGGACTACAAATTGTCTTTGGGCTAACCAGCGCCGCGGCGCGGCTGGTTTACCCTCAGGCGTTGCGCTTGTAGAGGCTGGCCGACCCGCTGCATCGCTGCGCGAGCCAACAAGCCACCGCAAAATACAACGCGTAGTGCGCGCCAAAAAGTTCGACGCCGAGGAGCGTGCAGGCGAGGGGAGTCTTGGTCGCACCTGCAAATACGGCGATGAGTCCTAAACCCGCCAATAAATCCACGGGCGCGCCGAGAAGTAGCGCCAGCGTGTGACCGAGCGTAGCGCCGATGAAAAAAAGCGGTGTCACTTCGCCACCCTTAAAACCACTCGCGACGGTCACGACGGTGAAAATCAATTTCCACGCCCAACTCCAAGGGCCGGCTCCACCCGCTTCGAAGGCGGAAAGTAAAGTCACGGCCGCGGGGTCGGTTGAACTTACCCCGAGGCCAAGAAAATCCCGTGTGCCCGCGATATAAACGAGCGCGATCACGATCAGGCCTCCGATCATGGGACGCAGCGGCGCGTATCCCACGAACCGTTTAAAAGCGTCACTCAACCGATGACTGAGCGCGGTGAACACACCACTCGCGCAGCCAAAAACTACCGCGGCGATCATGACTTTGATCCCCAACAGCGGCTCGATAAAATCGCTCAGCTTCGTGCCGCTGCTGCTGATCTGATAGATGGCATGCTGAATCCCCCAAGCTGAGCACGTGAGGTGTCCGACGTAACTCGCCACCAGCAGCGGCAGTAACATCCGGTGCTGCGTGCGATCCTTTGCGATCACCTCTAGGGCGAAGACCGCACCGGCCAGCGGCGTGCCAAAAACAGAGCCGAAACCGGCCGCTACGCCCGCCATCAGCACGACGCGAAGCGTATCCGGCGGCAGTTGAAAGCGGCGGCCCAAAACGCTCGCGATGCTTCCACCCATTTGCACCGCGGTGCCTTCTCGCCCGGCGGATCCACCACAGAGGTGGGTGATCAGCGTGCCGAGGAGCACCAAGGGAGCGAGTCGGGCTAGTATGCCACCGCCGGGGGCGTGGATTTGTTCGATAATTAAGTTGGTCCCGCCTTCGGCTATTTGACCGATGCGGTGATAGATCCAACCGACCGCAAAGCCCGCCGCCGGGAGAAACCAGAGTAACCACGGGAAGGCTCCCCGGGTTTCGGTCGCGCGATCCAGCGACCATAAAAACAGCGCACTCGCGGTGCCCGCCAGCAAACCGACGGGCATTGCCCAGAGACACCACTCGGCCAGCGCTACTCGCGGAGGCTTGGGGCTTGAGTCGGGCTTGGGTGGCGGGGTCATGGAGCGCGGGGTGATCGGGTTAGGAATCGCGCGGCTGTGGCTGAGTCAACCCACCGGTGCTCGCGGCGACCGAGGGCAGGATTAGGCCTTGGAAAAGAGATCGCGCTTTTGTTTTGGAAAAAGTTTCCCACGGTGCATGCTTCACTACTTTTCATCCTTGTGAGCGCACCTGAAGATTCTCCTTACGAACAGCCGAACCCCGAACCGGCGCCCGATCCACGTGAAAAACCGATGGGCTTTTTCGATCATCTCGAGGAGATGCGTTGGACGATCATCAAATGCGCGGCGACGTTTTTGATTTTCGCGTGTTTGATCGGTGTTTTTCTAAAAGAGTTTAATGGGGTCCTGCTCTGGCCGTTAAATTCAGTCACTGCGGACTACCCGGATCTCAAATTGGAGCTCGGCACGACGACGATCATGGAGGGGTTCAATGTCGTCATTCAGATGTGTTTGATGGGCGGTCTCATT
>CAJAFD010000013.1 GCA_903938935.1 uncultured Opitutia bacterium | reverse complement strand
GGGCATCACCATCCGCGCTTCGACATCGACGAGGCCGCCCTGCCCCGCGCCGTCGCCCTTCACGCCGCCATCGCCAGCGAACTCCTCGCCACCGCCACGCCATGAACGCCACGCTCACGCTCGCCGACATCCGCGCCGCGCACGCACGTATTGCGGATAAAATCCACCGCACGCCCGTCCTCACCAGCGCCACGCTCGACGGGCTGTGCGGCGGGCAACTTTTTTTTAAGTGCGAAAACTTTCAAAAGATCGGGGCGTTTAAAGCCCGCGGCGCCGCCAACGCCGTTTTTTCGCTCAGCGACGCCGAGGCCGCGGCCGGTGTTGCCACCCATTCCTCCGGCAACCACGCCGCCGCACTCGCGCGCGCCGCACGTCTGCGCGGTATCGCCGCGCACATCGTGATGCCGACCAACGCGCCCAAAGCCAAAGTCGATTCCGTGCGGCGCAACGGCGGCCGCATCATTTTCTGCGAGCCCAACGTCGCCGCCCGCGAAGCCGCGTGCGCCCAAGTCATCGCCGAGACGGGCGCGCGCCTCATCCATCCTTACAACGACTTCGCCGTCATGGCCGGCCAAGGCACCGCAGCGCTGGAGTTGCTCGAACAAGCCCCCGCGCTCGATCTCATCCTCGCGCCCGTCGGCGGTGGCGGGTTGCTCTGCGGCACCGCGGTCGCGGCCAAGGGCATGCGTCCCGGCATCCGCGTGATCGCCACCGAACCGG
This sequence comes from uncultured Opitutia bacterium, assembly GCA_903938935.1. Lineage (GTDB taxonomy): Bacteria > Verrucomicrobiota > Verrucomicrobiia > Opitutales > Opitutaceae > Tous-C4FEB. The sequence goes on along the minus strand of CAJAFD010000013.1, from coordinate 1,649 downwards.
CCGCCGCCGATGACGCCGCGCGCTCGTTTGCCGCCGGCAAAATCATGCCCGTCGCACCCACGCTCACCATCGCCGATGGCCTGCGCGCGACGCTCGGTGAACGCAATTTCCCACTCATCCAACAACACGTCGATGGCATCGTGACGGTTTCCGAAGAAAGCATCGTCGCCGCGATGCGCCGCATCTGGGAAGTGCTCAAGATCATCATCGAGCCGAGTTGCGCCGTGCCTTACGCGGCGATTTTGGAAAACAAAATCGACGTCACCGGCCAACGCGTCGGCCTGATCCTCACGGGCGGCAACGTCGATCTCGACGCGTTGCCGTGGTTGAAACCTTAAACCGAAGCGCTCGCCAGCGAGCGCAGGTCCTCACTTCCGCTGGAAGAGGTCGCTCTGCACGAGGCCGTGAATCAGCGCGCGCACGCCGTAATCGTGCGCCTTCGCGCCGGCGACGATCTGCTCGATCGTGGCGCGATCACTGAAACGCACCGGCGCGCCCGTCGCGTAAATCGCGAGTTGGCGTGTGAGGTTGCGCGCGAGCAGCACATCTTCTTGGCGCAGGAGATTTTTAAAATCGCGGATGTCTTTAAACGACCGGCCGTCGGGCAATTCGCCGGCGGCGTCCACCGGAAGACCGAAATGGAAACCAAACGCGTGACCATTTTTGCCACGGCCCGGTTCGGCTTTTTTCGTTTCATCAATGGCGCGGTAGCGATCGCGCCAGCCGCCCATCACATCAAAATTTTCCAAGGCGAAACCGGGTGGATCCATTTTACTGTGACACGAGGCGCAACTGGTGTCGGCGCGGTGTTTCTCGAGTTGCTGACGGATCGTGACGGCACCGCGGATGTCGGGCTCGACGGCGGCAACCGGCGGAGGCGGTGGAATATCGATTCCGAGGATGCGTTCGACGATCCATTTGCCGCGGAGCACGGGCGAGGTGGTGGTGCCGTTGGCGGTGATTTTTAACACGCTGGCCTGCGTCATGAAACCGCCGCGCGGACTGTCGGGCGGGAGCGTGACGCGGCGCATGGCGGCGCCTTTCACATCGGGAATGCCGTAGTGCGTCGCGAGGCGTTCGTTGAGATACGTGTAATCGGCGGCGACGATGCCGCGGACGGGCTGATCGGCGCGGATCATTTCCTCAAAGGTGAGGCGCGTCTCAGCGACGGCGGCCTCGGCGAGCGCGTCGTCGAGGTAGTAATCGTTATAAAGCGTGGTCGAGGGCGTGGAGTCTTCGATTTTGCGGAGGTCGATCCAGTAATCGAGAAACGCGTCGCGGAAGCGTTGCGACTTGGCATCGGCGAGGAGTCGCTCGGTCTCTGCGCGCAAAGCGGCGGGTTGGCTCAACTCGCCCCGCGCGGCGCGCGCGCGGAGAGCGGCATCGGGCGGAGAATTCCAGAGGAAAAGTGCAAGTCGGGTCGCGAGCGCGGTGTCGTCGAGCCGGCCGGGTTTCTCGTCGAGAAACACAAATCCCGGCGACGCGAGCACCGCAGTATAAGTCGCCACCATGGCTTCGGCGAAACTCAAACCGGCGCTTTGGCGTTCATCGAAGAGCGCGAGGAAACGCGCGACGTCGGCCTCGGCAACGGGGCGGCGGTACGCGCGTTTGAGAAAACCGCGGAGCAAGCGCGCGGCGTCGCCGTGCGG
>CAJAFD010000012.1 GCA_903938935.1 uncultured Opitutia bacterium | reverse complement strand
CTCCGTGCGACCACCCGGGCTGGCCGTGACGGTGTAATTCTTGATATCAGGACTGGAATTCAGAGGCGGGGCAAAGCTCACCACGGCTTCCCGATCTCCGCCCACGGCCACCACCGCGGTGGGCGCGCCCGGGGTAGCGGCCGACAGCTCAATCAATGAGAGGGCCAGCGCCGCAACGAACCCGAATAGATGCTTGGGCGAAAACCGGCGGCGGCTCAGCGCGCCTTCCAGCCGGAGCCCAGACTGGCACCGACCGAGCCCGGCAGCGATAACTGCGATAAAAGCGAGGCGCGACCCAGAGCGAGGCTGGGCACGATGAGGCGACAGGTAAGAGTGGAGCATAGGTGATGAATCCGACGAGCGGGCTGGCTCACGGTAAACAGCTCCATCCTAACAAGGTTATGACACAGCGTGAACGACCTTGTTGGTCTCACTGTGATAGCTTTAAACTAATAGTGCGCATCCAGTCCCATTCCACCACCGCCTCCTTTTTTGAGCACGGCGGAGTCAAATCGTGAAAGCAGGCTATCGAAAACTTGCAGAATCGGACCTCGTTTGTAGGCTCAGGGCAGTCCGCACGACACTCACAACCTCCATGGAACTTAGGCATCTCAGATACTTCGTCGTCCTCGCGAAGGAATTAAACTTCCGGCGCGCGGCGGAAATCTTGCGCGTGGCGAGTCCCTCGTTGAGCAAGCAGATCAAGGACCTGGAGCACGAACTGGAGGCGCGCCTCTTCGATCGCAACACCAAGAAGGTCAAACTCACGAGCGCCGGGGTGGTTTTTCTAGAACAAGCCGAGGCTTTGCTGGCCAAGGCCAACGAGGCGGTCGCAGCGGTCCGCGGGGCGGTCGAGGGCCATTCGGGCAAGTTGAGGCTAGGGATCTTTGGGCCGGCGACGGGCGAGTTTTTACCCTCCACGCTCTCGCGCTTCACGCAGACGTACCCGCATGTTGATGTTTCCCTTAAAGAGATTGGTCCCGATGAGCAGATCGCTCAGCTCGAGAACAAGAAGATCCAGATTGCGTTTACCATTAACCAAGCAGGTGACCCAGAAATCCCCCACCTGGAACACTATGTAGTGATAGAGCGAGATCCGATCGTACTGCTTTCTAGGTTTCATAACCTTGCGGCAAAAAAGAGCATAAAAATCACCGAGCTCGCACCGGATACTATGCTCTGTCTGTCGGATAATGTGACCGATGGGCGCCATGCAGCACTCGTGAAGGAGTTGTTTCAAAAGCACGCCCTCAAGCCAGCCAAGATAAAGCAGGTAAATAGCTTCGAGAGCATGTATGCCTTCATGATCTGCAATCAGGGTGTGACGATGGGGCCAAAATTGTACAAAGTGTCCCCTCCGCCGGGCATAGTTGAACGCCCCATTCAGGTGAACACGGGCGACCCCAAATATCAGATCAGGGCGGTGTGGTTAAAAAATGACACCTCCGCTCCCGTGAAAAACTTCATCGATGCGCTCAAGCTGGAGACGGTGCTACTCATGGGGCCAACCTGAGGTCCGGCAGCGATTCGCGGTCAAGAAGGTCGCAGGCCATGCGTTGGGGTAATGGCTCCTAAGGTAGTAGGTGGTCACGTAGACGATGCGAGCCAAGCGGTCCAATAGAGCGGCGGCGTGGATCCAGCGAAGGCGCAACGACATCACCGTGGCCTAAAAAAGTTGGCCGGTCACGTACCCCTACGTGACCGACCTTTGCTTTCTTACTTACCCCAATCTCCCCCGCTAAGCGGAGGAGAAATTGTACTGACGCTAACATAGATAACACAGGTCGCCGAAAGTTCCAGCGAACGGAGCGTTTTTATTTTTTCCCTTATCCGCGAGGGAGTTATCGCGAGGAAAAACGGTATTCGGTCGTCGAGCGGAAGGGCGTGCCGGGACGCACGATCGTAGAGGGAAACGTGGGTTGGTTGACCGAGTCGGGGAAATGCTGCGTCTCGAGGCACACGTACGCCTTGCGCCCGGCCAAGGGCGAGGCGTTGAGCGCGCTCGTGTAAAGCTGCATCCCCGGCTCCGTCGTCCACACCTCGATTTGGCGGCCACTCACGGGATCGCCCACCCGCGCGGCAAAGCGCAAAGCGGCATCGCCCTCGGGGCGGTTGATGACGTAGTTGTGATCGTAGATGGCACGTGGGCCCAACTCCCCCGCCCGGCTGCCCAAGCGCGTGGGGCGCGTGAAATCGAAGACGGTGCCGCGCACGGGCGGCAAGGCGCCGGTGGGGAGTTTCTCGGCATCGACGGCGGTGTAACGCTCGGCGGCGATCTCGACGAGGTAGTCGATGACGTCGGCGCCGGGGTTAAGGTTGAAATAAGCGTGATTGGTGAGGTTGAGCGGCGTGGGTGCGCTGGTCGTCGCGGCGTAATCGAGGCGCAGCGTATCGTCGTCGGTCAACGTGTACGTGACCGAAACTTGAAGCGTGCCGGGATAACCTTCCTCGCCGGCGACGCTGATGTAGCTGAGCCGCACGCTGGACGAGCGGGCGGCGTCGGGTACCTCGGGCCGCCAGACGACGAATTTGAAGCCGCGTTTGCCGCCGTGCATGTGATGCGGGGGCGAGTTGGGCGTGAGCGTGTAGGTGCGACCATCGAGCGTGAAGCGGGCGTGGGCGATGCGGTTGGCGACGCGACCTATGACAGCACCAGATTGCGGGAAACCCTCCGCCAAGCCTCGGGGCGTCGGGATGATCTCGTTGACCATGGCGGCGAATTTACCGGTGCGATCCGGCATGCGCAGATCGGCCAACGTCGCGCCGAGCGTGAGGATTTTGGCGGAGGAGCCGTGGGCATTCGTGAGGGTGAAGCTCTCGACTTCGACGCCTTCGGGAGTGCGGCCCACGATGGCGCGTTGCACCGCCGCCGAGGCCGCGGCGGCGCTGAGGAGGAACACGGCAAACGCGAGGGGCAGAACGCGAGGCATGTGTTTTTTTAAAAAAAATGGCTAAGAAAGCAAAAAAGCCGGAGGTGTTTACAACGGGGCGGTGGTGCGCACGCCGTTGACGAGTCGCATGAGCCCGAGCGGGTTCGCGTCTTGGAGCGCCGCCGGCAACAACGCCGCCGGGAAGCCTTGATAACACACGGGCCGCGCAAACCGCAGCAACGCCGCCGTGCCGACTGAGGTGAAGCGCGCATCGCTCGCCGCCGGCGAGGGTCCGCCGTGGTGCATCGCGTGACTCACTTCGACGCCCGTGGGGAAGGCGTTGATCACGAGACGACCGGCTTTGTGCTCAAGCAAAGCGACCAACGTGCCCGCGGCGCCAAGGTCCTCGGCGTTGCCGTGGAGGGTGGCGGTGAGTTGGCCTTCGAGCGCGCGGGCGCAGGCGAGGAGTTCGGCGGGAGTTTCCCCGCGCACGACGAGCGTGAACGGCCCAAACGCTTCCGTCGCTAGCTCCGGATGTTTGAGGAAATTCGCCGCGCTCGTGACTGCGACGCTTGGCTGGCCCTCGGTTTTCTGCGCGACGGGCGCAGCTTGGGCGGTGGCGAGCACCGTGACGCCCGCGAGCGCCGTGACCTTTTGTCGATTCTCTTCAAAGGCCGTGCGAATCCCCGGCGTGAGCATCGTCGCGCACGCCGCGCCTTGAACGCCGACCGCGAGCGCTTGCAGAAACGCGTCCGTCTCCACGCCGCGCTGCACAAATACGAGACCGGGCTTGGTGCAAAACTGCCCCACGCCCAGCGTGAACGAACCGAGTAATCCCGTCGCGATCGCCGCGCCACGCTCGCGCAACGCACCGGGCAAAAGAAACACCGGGTTCAAGCTGCTCATCTCCGCAAATACCGGAATCGGATGCGCCCGCGCCGCCGCCGCGTCGCACAACGCCCGCCCCGCCGCATGTGAACCCGTGAACCCCACCGCGGTGGTCGCTGGATGTTTCACCATCGCGATGCCGACGCTCGCGCCACCGCCGTGCACGAGGGAAAACAGCCCCGCCGGCAAACCGCACGCCGCGACCGCGCGCACCACG
>CAJAFD010000011.1 GCA_903938935.1 uncultured Opitutia bacterium | reverse complement strand
CCGTCGTCATCGGCCACTCTTTCGGCGACACGCGTCGCATCGACGATCTATTTAAACTGCGGCCCGAAACGCATGGCGGCACCGCGCTCGCGCAACCGGTCGAACGTCTCCCGCGCGAATTTGCCAAGCTGCCCAACAACCACTGGGGCTCGCACCAATTCCTCGCCGATGATTTCGTGCGCGCCTGCGTCACCGGCGAACCACCGCCGACGAATGTTTGGCAAGCTGCGCGTTACCTCGTGCCTGGTTTCATCGCGCACGAGTCGTGCAAACAAGGCGGCGCGCAACTCCCCGTGCCCGATTTCGGCGCGGGCCCGAAATAATTTTTGGTAGCGTTCGCGCGTGCGTCATTTTTTGCGCGCGCGGGCGCACCGCGCAGCCGCCCGTCCGCTCTCCCGAGCGAACGCCCGGCCGCATGGGAATCTACGATTAAATCTACGATTCGTTCAGCGTTTTTTGCCCTGACTCGGGGGGCGGGGCACGCATCTTTAGGTGGAGATGTCTCAATCCCTCGCTTTTCACGCCGTCGGTCGGTTGCCTTCGCACGGTGACAATGTCGCGATCGCGATTCGCCCGCTGGATGCGGGCACGGTGATCGCGCTCGACGGCGGCGCGTGTGTGTTGCCGCATGCGGTGCTTGAGGGGCATCGCTTCGCGGTGCGCGGCATCGCGCGCGGTGAGGCGCTGCTGTCGTGGGGTCTACCTTTCGGTCATGCGCTCGCGCCCATCGCGCCCGGCGATTACGTGTGCAACGCCTCTACGCTGGAATCTCTCGCGGGCCGGCGACTCGCTTTTGCGCTTCCGCCTCAGGCTAATTTTGCCGATCACCTCGTGCCGTTTGTTTTGGATGAGGCCACGTTTACGCCGGCGCCACCGGTCCCGTTGGCGGCGGAGCGGCGCACCTTTGCGGGTTATCGTCGGCCGGGAAAGCGCGGCGTGGGCACGCGCAACACCGTCGTCATCCTCGGCACGACGTCGCGCACGGCGAGTTTTGCGCGCCAACTCACGGCGCGCTTACAAGTGCTCGCGCGGCTTTATCCGGCGCTCGGTGGCATCGTCGCCGTCGCGCACACCGAGGGCGGCGGACCGACGGAGCCCAACAACGCCGCCGAGGTGTTGCGTGCGCTCGCGGGTTTCATCGTGCACCCCAACGTCGGCGCGGTGCTCGCCGTGGATTACGGCGACGAGCCCATCACGAATGCCCGTCTGCGCGAATTCATGGTCGCGCGCGGTTATCCGCTGGCCGATGTGCCGCATGCGTTTCTCAGCATCGACCGCGGCCTCGCGGCGGCGTTGGCCGAGGGTGAAGCGCTCGTGCGCGGGTGGTTGCCCGCAGTCGCGGCACAAGCGCGCACGCCGGAGCCGGTGAGTGCGTTGCGCGTGGCGTTGCAGTGCGGCGGCTCGGATGCGTTTTCTGGCGTCTCGGGCAATCCGCTCGCGGGCTCGATCGTGCATGAAGTTGTACGGCACGGCGGCATCGGGGTTTTATGCGAAACGGACGAGATCGCGGGCGGCGAAGCGTACATGATGAAACGTGTGCGCGACCTGCCGACGGCGCGGGCGTTGCTCGCGTGCATTGATCGTTTTCGCACGCGTCTCGCGTGGCACGGGATCACGCCCGAGAGTAATCCTTCCGCCGGTAATCGTTTCCGCGGGCTCTACAACATCGCGCTCAAATCCCTCGGCGCCGTGCACAAAAAAGATCCGCGCACCCGCGTGGACCACGTCATCGACTACGCCGATCCGCTCGACGCGCCCGGTTTTTATTTCATGAACAGCCCGGGCAACGATCTCGAGGGCATCGCCGGCCAAGTCGGCGCGGGGTGCAATTTATTTCTCTTCGTCACGGGCAACGGCTCGATCACCAATTTCCCGTTTGTCCCCACGCTGAAACTCACCACGACCACGCGGCGCCACCAGTTGCTCATCCACGAGATGGACATCAACGCCGGTCGCTACCTCGACGGCGAGTCGATGGAGACGCTCACCGCAGAATCTTTTGATCTCCTTCTCGCGACCGCCTCCGGCCAAAAAACTCGCGGCGAACACGCGGGTCATTCGCAGGCCTCGCTCTGGCGCAACTGGCGGCAGACGGATTCGACTCGGGTCGCCGCGATCCGCGCGCGTCCCGCGCCTGATGGCCAGCCCCTGCGCGCTGCGCGGCCGACGCCAGCAGCGGCGGGCGCGGCGCCTGGACGGCGGGCGAATCGGGAGCGCATCGGCCTCGTGTTGCCCACGAGCATGTGTTCGGCGCAGATCGCGCGCCTCGCCGCCGAGCGCATGAACGCCAAAGGCCTCGCGCCCGCGCTTGGGTTTACGCGCTTCCTCGCGCTCACGCACAGCGAAGGCTGCGGCTTTGGCGGCGAGTCGATGTATCAACTTTTGCTGCGCACCTATCGCGGCTACGCCACGCACCCAAATGTCGCCGCGACGCTCTTGCTCGAACACGGCTGCGAAAAAATCCCAAACGATTCGATGCGCCGGCAATTTGAAAACGCGGGCTTGCCGCTGGAGCGTTTTGGTTGGGCGAGCGTGCAGCTCGACGGCGGCATCGACCAGACGCTCGCCAAGGTCGAGACGTGGTTTGCCGAAAAAGCCGCGCGCCCGTCCGCCGCGCCTGCGCTTGCGACCGGGCCTGCGTCCGCGTCGTCGGCCGCCGAGGGAAATGATCGTGCAGCGGAAATTTTGGCGGGTCTTAATCTGGGTGTACTCACGGTCGGGCCGTTGAGCGGCGCGAGTTTGTCGGCGCTGGTAGTTTTAATGGAAGATGTGTTGCGCGGTGGCGGCTCGGTGCTCGTGCCGGAGAGCGACGCGCTGTTGGCGGATGCGCGTTTTGCCGGCGTGATGTTAGGTCGCACGCCGCTGCACGCGACGCTCGCTTACGGCCAGCCGTTGACGGCGCCCGGTTTCCACGTGGTGCAGACGGATTCTGATCATTGGGTGGAAAATCTCGCGGGCCTTGGTGGTTGTGGGACGCAGGTGTTTGTCGGCTTCGTCGGCGACAGCGTGCAGCAAGGTCATCCGATGTTGCCGGTGTTGCAGATCGCGGAGACGGGTGCGTTACCGGCTGCGGCGGTGGCTGATGTCGACGCGGTGTTTGCCGACGACAGCGCGGCCAACGAGGTCGCGTTGCAACGGCTCGTCACGGCGACCGTCGAGCGCGCGTACACGCCCGTGGCGAGCGCCGGGGGGT
>CAJAFD010000010.1 GCA_903938935.1 uncultured Opitutia bacterium | reverse complement strand
TCATCCCCTTGTAGTCGCGACCCAAAAGCACGTCTTCGATCGACCCGGTGGTCTTCCCGTAGGTGATATTGGCGTAGGGTTCCTTTTTGCTTTTGACCCCCGGTTTGTTGATGTCGTTGCCCATGCGGACGGCGTCGTAGCACTCGATCGCGCCATACAGCCAACCCATGCTCCGGGTGACCACGAGATCTTCGGGCAGGGCCGCGCGAATCATGCGTACCGCTTTGTTGTGGGCCTGCAAACCGGTCATCGTCGGATCAAAGCGCGGGCCTTCCTCTAGGCCGCCGTAGTGGTGATCCCACTTCATGAACGTCGGTTTGTAGTCCTCTACCATCTGCTTGAACTGACCGGCCAGATACGGGGGCACGTCGGGATGGCTGCCGTCGAGATAAACCATGCCCAACGTCGTCATCATGTCGGCGTCGTTCGGATCGATCGGTTTCTTGTTGTAGGGTGAAAGCAGCCATTTCGGATGGGTCTTCCAGTAGGGATCGGTGGGATTCACCCGCAACGGACTGATGTGCAGCCCGAACTTTAGCCCCATGTCGGTGATTTGATTGGAAAGATCGCGCATACCGCGGGGGAAGTCCGCGTTGACCACATAGGACCCGGGTTTCATCCACCAGCCACCGTCGAGTTGGATGTAGCGATAGCCGGCATCGTAAAGCTCCGCTTTCATGAATCGCGCCGCCTTCATCACGTCCTCAGCGGTAACCTTGCGTTCATACGAATGCCATGAACTCCAACCGGGCTCGATGGAACGCATCGGACGGCCCTGCCGGACGCTTTCACCCATGATGCGCCCCACTTCGTCCAGCACCTTGGTCGGACGTCGATCAGCCCAATATCCAATCAGCACCGGATCCACCTCAACCTGCCGACCCGGCCGCACTAAAATGTGTTCAAGACTCTCTGGACTGCTACTGCGTACCGAAAGGTGCAAGGCGCCGCCGCCGGTATTGCGCCATTCAAAGGTGGTCGGCCACAGCTCGCCCTTCAGTGCCGCAAAGGCCAAGGTCTGGTTGCCCGTATCGTTCTGCAGCGTCGAAACCCAGAACGCGTCGCGTGGGTCTTCTTTCTTTTCCGCTTCAAGTTTGGCTAACTGATCAAGGGTGAAAATCCGCCCATGGTCTGGAGCCTGCAGGGACTCGACAAACACCGTCCATCCCTTGGCAGGATTTACGACGGAGAGGTTCGGGGCCTCGGCTTTTTTGGTCAGCATCCTCACGCCGCCCAATTTGAATTCGGCCGATGCCTTGAGCGCCGCGGACACCACGGCATACGTACGGTTGGGGGCGGTGTCGATTGTGAGGACAAACTCCTCCAACGGAGGCAGGCCGGTGCATCGCAACACCTGTCGGCCACTTTCGATCGACCAGACGCGGCGGGGGAAGGCGTCAGCGTAGATCCACTCCCCGTTCACTCTCAACGAAAAGGTGACGTCGGAGATTTGCGCGGCAGTTCCCCATTTCAGCGAATAGTCCGCGCCCGTGGCGGCGTGCTCAACCGAAGGCGTGGCGGCGCTGCAGGAAAGGGCGAGGGCTGCGCCGAGAAACGCCGACCGGAGGACAGATTTTTTAAGGTACATGATGTTTGAAATGAGAGGTGAACAATTACCTAAACAAGAGTGGCCAAGCCTTGGCCAAGTATTCGCGCCCGTTGGGCCAGACATGGGTGCCCTCGGTGGGTTTGAAAGGGTGGCGGAGGGGGAAGAAACGGAGCTTCATAAAGGGTCCGACTACGGCTGGGCTTTCTTTTTTGCTTTTCGATTCGGCTGCTCGCCCGTTGCGCCAACACGGGGCGAGGGATACTGGTCAAACCTGTCACCCCGCCCGAGCGCGCGCGGGTCCTCTTGGCGTTTGAGTTCAGATATTAGCTGGGCCCGCAAGCTGGAGAGGTTCGCGGCGTACGCGGGCTGGCCGGCGAGGTTGGTGACGCAGTCGGGATCTTTGCCGAGGTCGAACAACTGTTCGGCGGGGCGTTTGCCGTAGGCATGTTGCCAAAACGGATCCGACGCGCCGCGCTCGGCAATTAGAGTCTTGGAGGGACTGGCGTCGGTATCCTTCAAACCAAGTTCAACGTCGCCGCATGGCCACCGCTCGGGCGCTAAGTTTTGCACGTAGAAAAGCGAGCCCGCTCGGATGGCGCGCGTGGGATACCCCAGTCCCGCCGGGGACCCGGGCCGCGCCAACACGTCGTTGCGCTCGCGCCCGACAATCACAAATCCGCGGTCGACCTTCGCCTGTCCGAGCAGCAAATCGGTGAAGCTGCGGCCGGTAATAGGCGCCATGCCCTGTGCGGTGCCGTTGATATCGAACAGTTCGAGTAAGGTCGGCGCGAGATCGATAAAACTGATGAACTCGGCGACACGGCCCCCCGGCTGCCCGACCCGCCCAGGCCATGCCACAATGAAAGGAATGTGGTGCGCGTCGTCATAGGTGTGCCCCTTCACGCGGGGAAAGGGCATCCCGTGATCCGATGTAACGATGACCAAGGTATTTTTGGCTTCTCCGCTTTCCTCAAGCGCGGCGAGCAGCGATCCAATCTGCGCGTCGTAGGCTTCGATTTCGACCGCGTAGTCGAGCATGTCGCGACGTACGGCGTCGTTGTCGGGCCAATACGCGGGCACGCGGTCGATGTCGGCGGGCTTCTTGCCAGCGGCGATGCCGGAGTCCGGTTTGTAGCCCCGATGCGGATAATGGCTACCGAACCAATAAAAGAACGGCTGGCCGGGGGTGCGAGTTTTCAGAAAAGCGCCGAGTGCGGCGCCCGGCTCGCGATCGGTGACGACGCCATTTCCCTGGAGTCCGAAATTTCGCGGGCTGCCGTCGGTCATCTTGGCTTCACCTGGGCCCCACGTTTTTCCAGCGGCGCCGCAGGCGATGCCGGCCTGGGCGAGGGCCTCGCTGAAAGCCATGAACTTTGCCGGGAAATAGGGCTGATGATTCGCCGCATCTTCGAGTTGCCACGGATTGCGCCCGGTGAGGATGGCGGCGCGGGACGGTGCGCACTTCGACGTCGGCGTGTAGGCATTATCAAAGACCAAGCCCTGTCTGGTCAGGCGGTCGATGTTCGGTGTCTTCACCCAGCTGCAGCCATAGGCTTCGCCGAAATGACGGGACGCATCGTCCGCGATGATAAACAGAACGTTGGGCCGGGACGCGGTTGCCGCTGCCGCCGGTTGAGAGAAGCGAGGAGCCCAGATCAGCGCGGCAAGCGCGAGGTAGAGTAAAGGGGATTTCATGGTCCGAAAACCGGGTTAATTCTCCAGCGGTAGCATGGCCGCCGCGGGCTTAGGGTGGGTTATTTGGGATCGCGCCACGCCTGCTGCATGTAGCCCGTAAGTTCCTCGACGATCCGCGGATTCGCGGTGGCGACGTTGTTCGATTCGGTGGAGTCGAGGTTCAAGTTAAACAACTCAACGATGAGTGATTTGCCCTCAGCCGACTTCTTTTTCTTGGCGGAGGATGAGCCGGATGGGTCTGCTGAGGCGGTATTGCGGTGAATGAGCTTCCACGGCCACTTGAGCGCGGAGCGTTTGCCGCCCTGTTCACTGAAATTCCAATAGAGATAGGGATGCTGCTTCTGTTGCTCATTATTTCCGAGCACGGTCGGCAGGAACGAAATGCCGTCGCACTCCGCCGTGACCTTGACGCCGGCGAGGTCAGCCGCCGTGGGCATCAAGTCTTGAAAGCCGCTGACGTGCTCGTTGACGGTGCCGGGTTTGATCTTACCGGGCCAGCGCACGATGAACGGCACGCGCACGCCGCCTTCGGTGAGGTCGCGCTTCGTCCCCGTCAGGCCGCCGCTGCTCTGGAAAAACGCCGCGTTGTGGCCGCCCTCCTGATGGGGACCGTTGTCGCTGGAGAACATGACAATGGTGTTTTCATCCAGGTTGAGGGCCTTCAGTTGCGCCATCACTGCCCCCACGTCGCGGTCCACGAATTTCATGGCGCTGGCGAAAGCTTTTTCTACCGCAGGCCAGTCCCGTGACGCGAATTCGGGATCGGCGGGCGCTTCCATGCCATGGCCGAGCGGCGAGGATTCGTCCGCTTCGTTGTTCGCGTGGGGCAAAATGGGCGTGTAATAAAGGAAGAACGGTTTGGTCCGGTCCTTCGCGCGCTCGGCGAGGTAACGCTGCACCTCTTCAGCCAAGAGTTGGGGTGCCCACTGCTTCCGGCCCTCGATCGGGGCTACACCCGTGCCGGGTTTGTTTTCCGAGCCGGGAATAATCTGGTTATCGAGCGACACCTTAGCCCCGTTGCGAAAGAGGTAAGCGGGGTAGCCATTGTGCGCGTGTGCCGTGTCGACGTAACCGAAGGAGTAATCGAAGCCTTTTTTCTGCGGATCATCCGGTGGTAGAGGCATGCCAAGGCCGTATTTGCCGATGCACGCGGTCAGATAACCCGCATCCTTGAGCAACCGGGCCACGTTGAGATCCGTATCGGGCAAGTGACTGGGGCCATTGGCTCGCACGCGGCTATGGCCCGTGTGCAGGCCGGTCATCAACACGACACGCGACGGCGCGCAGACCGTAGAGCCGGCGTAGTGCCGCGTGAACTTCATGCCTTCGCTCGCCAGGCGGTCGATGTTCGGGGTCTGCAAAGTTTTTTGGCCGTAACAGCCGAAATCGCCATAGCCCGCGTCATCTAGAAGGATGTAGATGATGTTAGGTTGAACGGGCGGCTGAGCAGGCCCGGCGGCCGAGAGCGCGGCCGGCGAAGCGAGTAAGAGCCCAGCCAGGGTGATGATGTTAAGGGGATTTTTCATGGTGTAATCCGTGGGTATTCTAAGTAGCCGACCGCCATCGCGACTCAGCAGTTTAGTCGATTGATTTTGGATTCTTGATTCATGCTCGTTTGCGCCGCGCCTACTTCAGCTGCGCTGCCGCTCGGGCGGGCCGGAGTGTCGGGTCCGGGTTGCCGGCTCGTTCCTCTTTTTCTGCTTTGCCCCCTTTGTTTTGGGCCACGTCGGGGGCAAATGACGCCGGGTAAGATGCGGCCAGCCGTTTCATCTGGGTTCGGATTTGCGGATCGCTCGAAGCCGCGAGGTTGGTCCACTGCAGGGGATCACGCGCCATGTCGTAAAACTCCTCGCTCCCATCTTGGTAGCGGATGAAATACCAGTCCTCATCTCTAACGGAGGCGTTGCCCTTGCCGTCGACCGTGATGGACGGGTAGGGCCAAGGCGTCTTCGGATCCCGCAACAATGGGGCGAGGCTGCGTCCGTCGATTTCCGGTTTGGCCGGCAATCCACATGCCTCGATCAAGGTGGGGAAGAGATCGATCAGATTGACCACGCGCGGGCAGTTTTGCTGCGACTTCATCCCGGGC
>CAJAFD010000009.1 GCA_903938935.1 uncultured Opitutia bacterium | reverse complement strand
GTTTGAAACCTGCAGCGGTGGAAGATCCCGCGCGGCTCTTGCGGCGCGTCACGCTGGATCTGACGGGCCTGCCGCCCACGTCTGCAGAAATCGTCGCGTTCCTGCGCGACCCATCGCCGGCCGCGTATGATCGTGCGGTCGATCGCTTGCTCGCGACGGATGCCTCTGCGGAACATTTTTCCCGTCAATGGCTCGACGCCGTGCGCTACGCCGATACGCACGGCATTCACATCGACAACTACCGTTCGATCTGGCCCTACCGCGACTGGGTGACGGATGCGTTTAAAAACAATCTACCGTTTGACCAATTCACGATCGAGCAGATCGCCGGTGATCTTTTGCCCAACGCGACGCTCGATCAGAAAGTTGCCTCCGGTTTCAATCGTTGCCTCCCGACGACGAGTGAGGGCGGTGCGATCGTTGCCGAGTATGAAGCCATTTACGCCAAGGACCGCGTCGAGACGATGTCCACGGTGTGGCTCGGTCTCACGACCGGTTGTGCCGCCTGTCACGATCACAAATTCGATCCCATCACGACCAAGGATTTTTATTCGCTCACGGCGTTTTTCCGCAACAACACGATGCCGGCGATGGACGGGAATATCTCCGACACACCGCCCAGCCTTTTTGTGCCAGCCAAGTCCAACCGCGAACGCTGGCCCGTCTTACAAAGTGAAATTACTACGACGAAATCCGCGCTCGCCGCCCGCGCCAAGCAGGCCGATGCCGACTTCGCTACTTGGTTAGCCTCGGCGCCTCAGCTTTCGCCGCTTCCGCATGAGCGTAGCGAGCGCCAAAGTCGTTTGCACGTGGCCCCAGCTGCGACCGCCACAGTCGCGGGCCCGTATGGCCCTGCGCCAAAAATTAACGGCCTCGATCTCATTCTCGGTCCGCCGGTAGCGATGCTCCGTGATGGAGCCGAGAGTTTTAGCTTGCTCGTGCGCGTCGACGACAAGCCGAGCGGCACGTTGCTTTCCAGTTTAGATGCCGAAGCCAAACAGAGCGGATGGGAGCTGTATTTGGAAAACGGCAAAGTCGGTCTGATGTTTTATGATGCTAAAAGCGGTCTTATTGGACGTGGCTTGGCCAAGGAACCGCTCGCGCCGGGCAAATGGCATCACGTGTTTTTGGCCTATGACGTGGCTTCGATGCGTAGCCGATCCATCGACGCTTTCGTCAACGGCAAGCCCGCCGCCAGCTCGGGCGAAATTGGCAGTTTCCCCAATGATATTCTCCCGACTGCTCCGCTGCGTCTCGGTTCGCGCCACGGTACGGATGGCACCGCAGTCAAGGCGATCACGGGCGGCGATGTCTGGGTGCAGGACTTCCGTCACCACGATCGCGGTTTCCTGCCCGCCAATTCTCGCGAACTTATTTCCGACAAACCCGGTGCCTATGTCGCGCTCGCTTATGAAGCCTTAATGACGTCCGCGGACCAGCGTACTGAGGCGCAGACAAAATTGCTGCGCTCTCACTACCTCGCCTCGGTTGACGCGCCCTCGCAGCCGCTCGTCGCGAAGCTCGACGCGCTGCTCGCCGAGGATGAGCGCCTTCGCGCTCGCGGTGGCATCTCGCTGGTGATGGAGGAGAAGAAAGACGCCGAGCCTTTCGCTCATGTGCTCACACGCGGCGAGTATACACAACTCGGAGAAAAAGTGCCCGCGACCACGCCCGCCGTGCTGCCGCCGTTGCCGGCAGATGCTCCGCGCAATCGCCTCGCGCTCGCCCGTTGGCTCGTCGATCCGAAGAATCCGCTCACCGCGCGCGTGACGGTAAATCGTGTGTGGCAGAATTTTTTTGGCACGGGCATCGTGGAATCGACCGGAGATTTTGGCGTCACGGGCAGCCGCGCGTCACACCCTGAGTTGCTGGATTGGCTCGCCGTAGATTTTCGCGAATCCGGCTGGGATCATCGGGGCCTGGTGCGCCAGATAGTCACCAGTGCGACCTATCGTCAGTCGGCCGCCGCCTCGGCGGAACTTATCGAACGTGATCCGGCCAACCGTCTCCTCGCGCGCGGCCCACGCTACCGACTCGATGCGGAGCAACTCCGCGACCAAGCTCTCGCCGCATCCGGATTGCTCGTCGCCAAAGTCGGCGGTAAACCCGTGCGCCCATATCAACCGGAAGGCATCTGGGAGGACGTCGCCATGAAACAGTCCACGACCCGCTACTATCGCCAAGATCGCGGCGAAAATCTTTACCGCCGCTCGATGTACACGTTGTGGAAACGCACCGCCATGGCGCCGGCGATGGACATTCTCAACGCGCCCAATCGCGAAGTCTCCTGTGTGCGTCGCGATCGCACCAATACCCCGCTCCAAGCCCTCGTCACGCTCAACGACCCGCTCTTCGTCGAGGCCTCGCGCGTCTTGGCCACCCGCGCTTTGCACGCGGCTCCATCCCTCGACGCCCGCCTCGACGCCGTGTCGTTGCCGCTGCTCGGTCGCGCGTTCACGGCACCCGAACGCACGGTCGTGCGCCGTACCCTTGATGACGCCCTCGCTAGCTACTCCCGCGATCCCGCTGCGGCCGGTCAACTTCTCGCCGTCGGCGAATCCCCGGCAGATAATCGGTTGCCCGCACCCGAACTCGCCGCTTGGACGCTCGTCGCCAGCCAGGTGATGAACCTCGACGAATCGCTCACTAAATAACGCCCACGCATCCCTTCCATGACCCCACTTCCTCCCGACTGGCAGGCCACGTTTGAAGCGTACAACGCCGCGATCACGCGCCGCCAATTTTTCCGCAGCACCACCACGGGCCTCGGCGTCGCCGCGCTTTCTTCGCTTCTCGGTTCACGTGCACTCGCGGCGGACGCCAGCGCTGATACGTTGCGCACCGCGATGACCGAGCCGTGGAAAATCGCGCCCAAGGCCAAGCGCGCGATTTACATTTCCCTTATCGGCGCGCCCTCGCAGCTCGATCTCTTCGACTACAAGCCGGCACTAAAAAATCGCTTCAAGGAAGACCTCAAAGATTACCTCGGCGGCCAAGGCGAACGCCTCACCGGCATGACCGCCGGGCAGGCGCAGTTCCCGCTCGCGCCGTCGATGTTCACGTTTGCCCAACACGGCCAGAGCGGCATGTGGATCAGCGAACTCCTGCCCAACATCGCGAAGATGAGCGACGACCTCTGCTTCATCCGCTCGATGAAGACCGACGCCATCAACCACGAGCCCGCCAACCAACTCGTTTACACAGGCTCGATGCAAAACGGCAAAGCCTCGATCGGCTCCTGGCTCTCGTACGGCCTCGGCACGCTCAACGCCGATCTTCCGTCCTTCGTCGTTCTGCACGCGAAACATTCCAGTCCCTTTTCCAACGTGCAGGCGATCTCGTCGCGCCTGTGGGGCAGCGGCTATTTGCCCGGCAAACACGCAGGCGTTTCTATGCGCACCCAGGGCGATCCGGTGCTGTATCTGAACGACGCGCCTGGTATCCCGCGCGATCTGCGTCGCCGCATGCTTGATGGTCTCGGCGAACTGAATCGCCGCAGCTACGCGCAGATCGGCGACCCCGAAATCCAGACGCGCACGCAACAATACGAAATGGCTTTCCGTATGCAGACGAGCGTGCCCGAACTCGCCGATCTTTCCGGCGAAAGCGCCGCGACCTACGCGCTCTACGGTGAAGAAGCCCGCACGCGCGGCACGTTTGCCAGCTCGGCGCTCATGGCGCGTCGTCTCGTCGAACGAGGCGTGCGTTTCGTGCAAATTTTCCATCGCGGCTGGGACCAGCACGGGAGTCTCCCGCGCGATCTCGCCTCGCAGTGCAAAGATGTCGACCAAGCCTGCTACGGCCTCGTCCAAGACTTGAAACAACGTGGCCTGCTCGAAGATACGCTCGTCATCTGGGGCGGCGAATTCGGCCGCACCGTTTACAGCCAAGGCACGCTCACCGAGACCAATTACGGGCGCGATCACCACCCGCGCTGTTTTACGATCTGGATGGCGGGCGGCGGCGTGAAAGCCGGCAGCGTCTACGGCGAGACCGACGAGATGTCCTACAACATCGTCAAAGATCCGGTTCACGTGCGTGATTTGCACGCGACGATTCTCCATCTCATGGGCATCGATCACGAGCGCCTCTCGTTCAAAGCCCAAGGCCTCGATCAACGTCTCACCGGCGTCGTGCCGGCGAGCGTCGTCAAAGGTCTATTGGCCTAAGTCCGAAATTTTCCGCCGCGCGAATCTTACGCGCAGCTCGCTAAAAAAATTTATTTGGCCGGAGAAACCAACCGTAGATACGCGTCGGCGTAACGGCGGCCCAACTCGCGGTAGGATGCGGTATCGAAGTGGGTTTTGTCGCCTTTATCCTTGAGGCCCTCGGCGCTGACGAAGGCGACGCGCGCGAGCTTCTCCGGTAATTCGCGGTGCGCGCGATCGACTTGGATTTTGTAGTCGTTCCACGGGCTGCCTTCGAAACGGCCCATTTGCCCAACGATGAAGGGGACGCTGGGCGCACCGAGGGCGGCGCGCATGCGGGCGATCAACGCCTGGAGTTTTGCCGCGTAACCTTCGGCGAATTCGCGCGTGGCATCGGATTCGCCCTGATGCCACAAAATGCCCTTGAGCGTGCCCGCACCGAGCGCGATTTGGGCACGCCGTAGCGCGTCGTCCCACGGGTGACTCTGGGTCGGGTTGTAAAAATAACCGGGCTGCCACGAGTCGATCGGCGAACCGCCGACTGCGCAGGGAATCAATCCGATCGTCACCTCGGGATGGGCCGCCGCCACGGCATCGGCAAACGTGAGACCGAGGCCGACGCCCACGGCTTTGGGTTTATCGAAATGCAACGGATCCGCGGCGGGCACCCACGCGCCGGCTTGGTTCAACATGAGCACGCGCGCATGCGGAATTTGGTCGGCGTCCGTCATGGGGCCGCGTCCGGCCATGTTAGATTGGCCGACGAGGAGGAAGAGATAAAATTTTTCTTTCGCCGGGAGCGCCGGAGCCGCTGCTTCGGCCGACGTGAAAAACCCGAGCAGAACGATGACAAACAATCGTAATGTTTTCATGGCTTCGAATTAGAGGGCACAGTGTTAAGCGGTGGGCTTTGAAACGTTCGCCACGCGTTCATGCTGCGAGTGAGAACGGCGCGCGGTTCGGCTTTGATGTTGTAGCCTTGGAAGCCGACGGGCCCGGTGTAGCCGATGGCTTGGAGTGTGCGCACGAAACCGGCGAGGTCGTAGGTGCCGGCGTCGAGCGGTTGAATGAGGCGCTCCCAACCCATCGCGCGGGTCGCACCGGTGTCGGCGCCGCTGATCGTGACAAACATCAGGCGCGGCAGGGCGACGCGCAGCACGGGCACGGGATCGCGTTCGGCGCCTTCGACTTTGAGCCAGTGGCAGAGGTTAAACGTGACGCCGACGTCGGGGCGGTCGAGTGCGTTGGCGAGGCGCAAGGCATCTTCGACGCGGGCGAGCCAGAAGCCGGTGTGCGGATAAAGCGCGATGCGGATGCCGTTGGCGTGGGCGACTTCGGAGAGGGCGCGGAGTTGGCTCAGGACGTAGACGTCGGCTTCGGAGGAAGAAACGGGGTAGAGTGTGCCGCCGGCGCGGGTGATTTTGTTGAGAGCGAGCCAGAGCACGGTATCGGTGCCGCGCATCGCGACGAGCCACGCGCGGAGTTTGGCATCGGGCGCGGGTTGTGCGGGATTGAGATCGAGAACGTGGTAGCCGTTAAAAAATTTCAGACCCTGGGCGGCGATCGCGGGTGGCATGATCTCATCAAGGGCGCGGCCGCCGTAGCCGTCGTAACCGAGCTCGTGCAGCATGGCGGGCGCGACGTCAGGGCCGCCGCGAGCGATGTTGTCCATCGCGAAGAACGGGTTTTTCGGCGCAGCCGTGGCGGTGGTCGTGAGGGCGACGGCGACCGCTAGAGCCAGGAACCGTATGGGCCGGATCATGCGAGTACGGCTTTGACGACTTCGCCGTGGACGTCCGTGAGTCGGTATTGGCGACCTTGAAATTTGAAGGTGAGCCGCGTGTGGTCGATGCCGAGGCAGTGCATGATGGTGGCCTGGAGGTCGTGAATGTGAACGGGTTTATCGACGACGTTGAAACCGAAATCGTCGGTGGAGCCGTGGGCCATGCCGCCTTTGATGCCGCCGCCGGCCATCCAGATTGAGAAGGCTTTGCCGTGGTGATCGCGGCCGTATTTGTCGCGGTTGGCGTCGCCTTGCGCG
>CAJAFD010000008.1 GCA_903938935.1 uncultured Opitutia bacterium | reverse complement strand
GCCTTGAAGTCGCCTTCCAATAATTCCGTCAGGCGCACATCAACATGGGTGCTTTGCGCATCGGCGCCATGCAGCCGAATTTCAAAAATAAACTGACGACCCGCGCCAAAAGTCGCCGTGTCCCGAATACTGCTTTTCGCCTCGACGATTCCCTGCGCCAACGCGCTGCGTGTGACGACAAAATCCATCCGCTTAAGCGCTTTTTGGACCGCCTGAAACATCTCTTTTTGATCCGCCGGATACTCGCGGGTCTGTGGCGGTACCGTATCAAAACGCTCAGCCATGCGGGCTGAAATCGATTCGCAGCCCGTAAAACTCAGGCCGATGATCACGAGAGCGAAACCAAGCCAGAGCGTTTTCATTTCGGTTGTTGCTGCGAGATGCAATGCAACGTCCCCAACCCCCACACCAATTCGAGGCAATCGATCGGGATGATTTCTCGCCCAGGGAAACACGCCGCGAGCACCTCGGCGGCCTCCGCGTCGCGCTTGGGTTGACGGAATGCGGGCATCAACACCGCGCCGTTGATCACCAAAAAATTCGCGTAACTGGCCGGCATCTGTTGGCCATCACACCAGCAAGGTTTCGGCATGGGCAAAGCGACGACCTTGAATTTTTTCCCCGCAGGCGTGCGCAGGGCGTGGAGGCGCTCCAAATTTTCGAGTAAGATCGGATAATTTTTATCGCGCTTATTATTTTCCAAGGCCGTGACGATGCCATCGGCTGAAAAAAACCGAGTCATGTCGTCGATGTGCCCATCGGTGTCGTCGCCGATGATTCCATCGCCCAGCCAGTGAATCGTATGCACGCCGAGAAAATCGCGCAGCGCTTGCTCGATTTCCGCCTTAGACATCGACGGATTGCGATTCTGGTTGAGCAAACAGGACTCCGTCGTGAGTAACAAACCCGCACCGTTCACGTCGAGGGAGCCACCTTCCATGATCATTTTTTTCTCGAAACGGCGCAGCCCCAACGCAGCTGCGATCTTCGGCGGGATCGTGTTGTCCAAATCATAAGGCGGATATTTCCCGCCCCAAGCGTTGTGCTCCCAATCGGTGACGGCGACTTCACCCGTCTTGTCGTTTTTTACAAAGATGGGGCCATGATCCCGACACCAAGCATCGTTCGTCGGATGATCGAACAACGTCACCTTCGTGAGATCGGCCCCGGCTTTTTTGATCAACGACCAAGCCCGCTTGTGCAAGGCGTGCGCGGCATTGATGCGCACCTCTTCAAAGCGACTGATGTGCGCGACGATCTCGGCAAATTTCGCCGGAATCGGCCGAAAATAACCGGGCCACGTTTTCAGATTGTGGGGCCAAGAAAACCATACGGCTTCCTGCGCCTCCCACTCCGCCGGCATTCTAAAACCAAGTGCGGCGGGGGTCTTTTTAGCAACGGCCATGGCTCAGTCGCTGAAACGTTTCGTGAGGTCGCCGTAAGCGTCGATACGGCGGTCGCGTAAAAACGGCCAGTGCGTCCGCGTGACATCGACTTTGTCGAGCTCGATGGGCACTAGCATGACTTCTTCGCGATCGACGCTGGCTTTGGCCAAAATTTGACCGCTCGTGCCCGCCACGAAACTTTGTCCCCAAAATTCGATCCCCGGTCCGCCAATGGGCGTTTCTGTGCCGATGCGATTGATCGCGGCGACGTAGCAACCATTCGCGACGGCGTGACTGCGCTGGATGGTTTCCCACGCGCCGTGTTGATTGACGCCATATTCGGCTTTCTCGTTGGGGTGCCAACCGATCGCCGTCGGGTAAAATAAAATCTCCGCGCCTTGCATCGCTGTGAGACGCGCCCCTTCGGGGTACCATTGATCCCAACAGATGAGCACGCCGATCTTGCCAAATTTCGTATCCCAAGCGCGGAAGCCGGTATCGCCCGGCGTGAAATAGAACTTCTCGTAATAAAGTGGATCGTCCGGAATGTGCATTTTCCGGTAAATCCCCAACAAGCTGCCGTCGGCATCGATGATCACGGCCGTGTTGTGATAAAGACCTGACGCGCGTTTTTCAAAAAGAGAGGCGACGATGACGACGCCGTGTTTCTTGGCTAATTTTTGAAACGCCTTCGTGCTGGGCCCGCCGATCGGCTCAGCCAATTTGAAGTTCTCGTGATCTTCGTTTTGGCAGAAATATTGGGAGCGAAACAATTCCTGCGTGCAAATGATGTTGGCGCCTTGCTTCGCGGCGCGTTCAGCCAGAGCGAGCGTTTTTTTGAGGTTAGCCGCCGGGTCGCCGGAACAGGCGTGTTGCAATAGACCGAGAGTGACTTTGGGCATGACAGTAAAACAGGTTAAGGGCGCCAGCGTTGCGATGCGGCTAGATCAGTAAACCACTTTGTTGAGCGGATATTCCACGATGCCTTCGGCCCCGAGTTCTTTGAGAAGTGGGATGATCTCGCGCACCACGCTCTCGTCGATGATGGTCTCGAGCGCCACCCAATCAGGATTACTCAACGGCGAAATCGTAGGATTCCTCAGCGCGGGCACGCAGTTGACGATTTTATCGAGGGCTTTTTTCGGTGCGTTGAGCTTGAGGCCCACTTTACTGCCGGCCTCAAGCGCGCCGCGCAGCAAGAGGGCGATCGTTTCGATTTTTTTTCGCTTAGCGGGGTTCGCCCAGCTAGCTTTGTTGGCGATGAATTTGGTATTGGTTTCGAGCAGCGTATCCACGATGCGAAGTTTATTAGCCCGCAACGAACTGCCCGTTTCAGTGATGTCCACGATGGCATCGACGAGATCGGGAACTTTAACCTCGGTGGCGCCCCAAGAAAATTCGATCTCCGCCTTCACGCCTTTCGCTTCAAAAAAGCGCTTCGTGGTATTGAGCAATTCCGTGGCTACGCGTTTGCCCGCGAGATCAGCGATGGTTTTGACCGGAGAAGATTCCGGCACACATAAGACCCAGCGGGATTTCAGCACCGAGGCCCGGCTGTAAACAAGGTCCATGACCTCGACGACATCGGAGCCGTTTTCCTGAATCCAATCAAAGCCGGTCAGGCCGCAATCGAAGAAGCCGTGTTCGACGTAGCGACTCACTTCCTGCGCACGGACGAAGCGTCCATCGAGCTCAGGGTCGTCGATGGAGGGTTTGTAAGAGCGCGAGCTGGTCGTGATTTTCCAGCCGGCCTTGGCAAACAGGTTCTTGGTGGATTCTTCGAGGCTGCCTTTCGGCAGACCGAGCATGAGGAGCGGATTGGCAGACACGCGGCCAAAGGAGACGCGGCGGCGCGCCCCTTCAAGCAAATTTCCGACGCAGGACCTCAGGCTTCACGCATCGCGAGCACAGCCCGCAAACGTTTCCGCACTAAAATAGCTCCGGCTGGCCATAACGTTGACGCGCTTCCTGCAACGCCGATCGCATCTCCAACTCCTCGAGCAAACGATACAACTCCTCCGGCGCCGGCGTGGGCTTGCTCAAAACCAAACTCGGCAAAGCCACATTCAACGTGGTCAGCTTCAAGTTGCGTCGCAACTTATCCGCCTCGCTCGCCACCGCCGCGCGGAATCGTTCCGGTTGCAGTTCGGCCGCGTGCGCGATCACGCCCTCGAGACTCCCCCACTCGGCCAGCCATTTCGCCGCCGTCTTTGGGCCCACGCCAGTGATGCCAGGGATATTGTCCGACGTATCGCCGACGAGCGCCAGATAG
>CAJAFD010000007.1 GCA_903938935.1 uncultured Opitutia bacterium | reverse complement strand
GCGCACGTTACCCGAGCGCTTGGGACAACCGTAGGGCCAGCCCGCGAAGTCGCCGCAAAAGGTGAGGCGCGGGGAACGCTCGGGCAGAGGGTCGAGCGGACGGGCTAGACGCGCTAGTTCTGAGAGATCTTCTTGTGGACCTCGCGGGCCGTTCGCATGGCCTCGGCCTTTTGGTCTGCGGTCATGATTTTCTCGATGATATATAGATTTCGTTTGGTGTCGTGGTCGCCGTTTATGCCGGCGAGGTTGTACCAGACGTGTGCCTGAACGAGGTCTTTCGGCACGCCGTCGCCTCGGCTGTACATTCCGCCGAGATTATTTTGGGCATCGGCGTTACCTTGTTCGGCGGATCGGCGGTACCATTTCACGGCTTCGGCGTAGTCTTTGGGTGCACCTTGGCCGCGGGCATACCGGAAGCCTAAGTTAAATTGCGCGACCGGATTGCCCTGTTCGGCTGACCGGCGGAACCACTTTGTGGCTTCCACGGTGTCTTGGGGGACGCCGTTGCCTTTGGTGTAACGAAAGCCGAGATTAAGTTGGGCATCGGGGTCGCCTTGAGTCGCCGCTTTGAGCTGCCACTGGGCCCCGGCCTCGTTGTCTTTGGGGACGCCTTCGCCTTTTTCGTACATCAGGCCCAAGTTAAACTGAGCCGTGGCGTAACCCTGTTCAGCCGAGCGCAGGTACCATCGGGCGGCGGCGACGCTGTCTTTGGTGATGCCGTCGCCTTTGTCGTACTTGTAGCCGAGATTGCATTGTGCGATCCGATCGCCGGACTCCGCTTTTTTTACCAGCTCGACCCAATTCGTATCTTCCCCGAAAACCGTTGTGGTTAAATACCCCGCAAGAAAAACGAGTCGTAGCATGCGTAACATATAGGCGAATTAGCCTAAATCTGGACCCGAGTAAAGAGGGTCGGTATGAAGCGGCTAAAAAGTGGTGCCCCCACGGAGAGTCGAACTCCGCTTTGGTGGATGAGAACCACCCGTCCTAGCCGATAGACGATGGGGGCGTCTGACGGAGGCGAGAAACTTTGGATTTCGCGCGTCGGGTCAAGCGCAGTTTCCTCGCGGGGCGCTCCCTCGACGCAGAATCGCGGCGCACGTTAAGCGCCGGGCGTGGGCGCGCGGTGGATGTGCGGGCTCCAGGTCGCGTAGCTCGGTTCTTCGTGCAGAAAAGCTTCGGGTGCTTCGACGGCGCGGAAGAGCGCGGCCTCCGGCGTGCGGACGAGAAGGGCGGCGACGTCGTAGGGCGTCGTGGCAACATCGGCGGGCAGGGGCGTCCAGTTGCGGAAATCGGCGGGAGTGAGGAGGGGGGCGGCGAGCTCGGCGGTGGCGACGCGGCGGAGGGGTTGGCCGAGGCGTTGATAATGCCAGGTGTCGCGGCGGGCATCGGCGATGATGGCGGTCGCGGGCGCCCCGATGGCGTGGGCGATGAGATCGAGGCTGCCGTAAGCAAAGGCGGGGCGCGGGCTCAGGGTTTGCCAGGTGCGGAGAGCCATCGCGACGGTGCGGATGCCGAGGGTCGAGCCGGGGCCTTCGCAGAAGACGAAGGCGCGCACGGTGGCGAGGTCGACGCCGAGGCGATCAACGCTGCGGAAGATCGCGACGCCGGCTTCCCCGGTCTGGGTTTCCCAGCGAGCGGTGCCGTCGGCGGCGAACAGGCCGACTTGGCTGCGCAGCGAGGCCGCGTCCAAAAGCAGGACGGGGGCGTGGTCGCGGATGAGCTCGGACAAACTCGGCATCGGGGCCACCAAACGCATCCCGCGGGCGCGGGGCAAGCGCGCAACCGCTGGACGCGCGGCGCGGCCGAATCCGGCATTGACCGGACAGGTGCGTCGCGTAGGTTGCCCGATTCTTTTAACGAAAACCTGTCCGCGACTTTTTTACCTGTGAACATCCAACTCAATAACGTCTCCGATACGCGCAAAAGCATCGTCGTCACCCTCGATAAGAGCGAAGTCGACGCCGAATACCAAGCGACCGTGAGCGAATTCTCTAAGTTCGCCCAACTCCCCGGCTTCCGCCCCGGCAAAGCCCCGGCCAACTTGGTCTTGAAGCGCTACGGCAAAGACATCCTCGGCGAATTCAAACAGAAGGTCGTCGCCAAGGCTTACCGCAGCGCCCTCGACGAGAAGAAACTCGAAGTCCTCAACCTCGTGAACGTCGAGGAAGGCACCATCGAGCCCGGCCTCTCCGCCGCCGTCACCGTCACGGTCGATGTGCAGCCCGAATTCGCGCTCCCGGACTACGTGGGCTTGCCCACCGAGATCGCCGGCACTGAGGCGACCGACGCCGAAGTCGACACCGTGATCGAAGGTCTCCGCGGCGAACGCGCTGATTTCAAAGTCGCCGAGCGTCCCGCCCAAAAGAGCGACTACGTGAAACTCTCCTACGAAGGCACCGTTGACGGCAAAGCCATCACCGAGCTCGCCCCCGAGAAACAAATCTACGGCAAAGTCCCGCAGACTTGGGAAGAAGTCGAAGGCGCCAACGACGGCGTGCTCCCGGGCTTGGGCAAAGCCCTCGCTGGCGTGAAGACCGGCGACAAGAAGGACATCACGATCACGTTCCCCGCGGATTTCGCGCCCGTCGCCGCGTTGGCTGGCAAGGTCGCCACCTACGCCGTCGAGATCCTCGAGATCCGCGAGCGCGTGTTGCCCGAGCTCAACGAAGAGTTCTTCAAATCCCAGCAAGTGGACAACCTCGACGCGCTCAAGAGCAGCGTCCGCAACAACCTCAAGCTCCGCAAAGAATACGAGAACCAGACCGCGCAGCGCCGCCAAGTCACCGAGGCCATCGCCGCCAAGGTTGATTTCCCCGTGCCGCAGAGCCTCGTCGATTCCGAGACCCAAGGCGTGCTCCGCCAGTTCATCGAGGAAAACATGCGCCGCGGCGTGCCGCAGGATCAGTTTGAAAAGGACAAGAAAGAGCTCTTCGCCGGCGCCCAAAAAGCCGCCACGCAGCGCGTCAAGGTCCAGCTCATCCTCGCCAAAATCGCCACCGCCGAGAAGATCAGCGTGAGCGAGCGCGACATCGACAACTTCATCTACCGCGAGGCCAGCCGCTCCGGCCAGAAGCCCGAGAAGCTCGTCAAGGACCTCACCAAGGATCGCGACCAGCTCCGCGCCATCCAGCAGAATATCATTTTCGACAAGGCGGTTGATTTCCTCGTCTCCAAGGCTACGGTTACGACGACTCCAGCGAAGGCTTGATTCGCCGTTAACATCCTACCGTGAGCTACTATCTTCCCAATCCCACCATCTACGACAGCAACGGCCGCGAGACGCGCGCCATGGACGTGTATTCGCGCCTCTTGAAGGACCGGATCATCTTCATCGGCACGCCCATCGACGACGCCGTCGCCAACCTCGTGATCGCGCAGATGCTCTATCTGCAGATGGAAGATGCGAAGAAAGACGTCCACGTTTACATCAACTCGCCGGGCGGCAGCGTCACGGCGGGTATGGCGATCTACGACACGATGAATTTCATGCAGTACGACGTCGTCACGTACTGCATCGGCATGGTCGCCAGCATGAGCACCGTGCTCCTCGCCGCCGGCAGCAAGGGTAAGCGTTTCGCGCTACCCAACAGCCGCGTCATGATTCACCAACCCAGCGGCGGCGCTGGTGGCCAGACGGCCGACATCGCCATCGCGGCCCGCGAGATCATCCGCTGGCGCACGACGCTCAACGGCGTGCTCTCCAAGCACACCGGCAAGCCCGTGGCCGACGTCGAGCGCAATGCCGACCGCGATTACTACATGGATGCCGAAGAGGCCAAGACCTACGGCATCGTGGACCACGTGATCGCTTCGACCCGCGAGGCCCAGAAGATCGTGGTGCCCAGCGCCGCGGCTTAAAACGTTCAGGATCGGCGCAGCGCCCTCCGCCGCCCGCATCGGTGGGTTTATGACCTGCTTGGCTGAACTCTGCTCTGGACTCGGCGCGTAGGACCGAGGCAAATTGGTCCCATGGCTAAATCATCGCGCATGACGCTGTGTTCTTTCTGCGGGAAGTCGCAGACGGAGGTGAAGAAAATCATCGCCGGGCCGGGCGTGTACATCTGCGACTCCTGCGTCGGCGTTTGTAAGACGATCATGGACCGCGAGCTCTCGCCCGCCGCGGCCAAGGATACGAAGCCCACGATTCGCCTCATCAAGCCCGCCGAGATCAAGCGCACGCTCGATGATTTTGTGATCGGGCAAGATCACGCGAAGAAGGTTTTGGCCGTCGCCGTGTATAACCATTACAAGCGCCTCAAATTCGGCTCCAGCGCGACCACGCTCGATCCCGCCGAGATGGCGCACGAGTTCAACGACGTCGAAGTCGAGAAGAGCAACATCCTCCTCGCCGGCCCGACGGGCTCCGGCAAAACCCTGCTCGCCCGCACGCTCGCGCGCATCCTCGACGTGCCGTTTGCCATCTCCGACGCGACCACGCTCACCGAAGCCGGCTACGTCGGCGAAGACGTGGAAAATGTCGTGCTGCGCCTCCTCCAAGCCGCGAACTACGATGTGAAACGCGCCGAGTGTGGCATCATCTACATCGATGAAATCGACAAGACCCGCCGCTCCACGGAAAACGTCTCCATCACCCGCGACGTCTCCGGCGAAGGCGTGCAACAGGCGCTCTTGAAAATCCTCGAAGGCACGGTCTGCAATGTCCCGCCCCAAGGCGGCCGCAAGCACCCGAACCAAGAATATATTCAGGTCAACACCGCCAACATTCTCTTCATCTGCGGCGGCGCCTTCGTCGGCCTCGACCAGATCCTCAAGAAACGCCTCGGCTCGAGCTCCGTCGGTTTCCACGTCAATGCCGCCGACCGCGCGATCACGCCCGAAGAGGTGATGAAGCAAATCGCGCCCGAAGATCTCGTGCGCTTCGGCATGATCCCGGAATTCATCGGCCGCCTGCCGGTGGTTTCCGTGCTCGATCAACTCTCCGTCGCCGATCTCGAAAAAATTCTCCTCAAGACGAAGAACGCGACCATCAAGCAATACGCCAAGCTCTTCGCGATTGATGGCGTGCGCCTCCATTTCACCCGCGACGCCGTGAAGGCGATCGCGCAAAAAGCCATCGACCTCAAGACCGGCGCGCGCGCGCTCCGCTCGATCATGGAAACACTCATGCTTGAGGTCATGTATGAACTCCCGCAGCGCGATGACGTGACGGAAGTCATCATCGACGCCGCCGTGGTCGCGGGTCGGCGTCGGCCCACCTTGCGCCTCGCGCCCAAGACTGATTCCAGCAAAAACGCCGCCTGAGCGGGCGGCGTGGCGAGGTGGCCCTCGGCGCGTTGCGACGCACCGAAGGCGAATGATATGGCGAGCGTCGCGCTTACCAGTGCGCGTAGTCGCCCTTTTCTAATTCGAGGGCGAATTCCACAAAGAGTTGGACGCAGCGTTCGACGTCTTCCAAGTCTACGACTTCGCTCGGCGTGTGCATGTAGCGAAGCGGGATGCTCACGAGCCCCGTGGCGACGCCGCCGCGGCCCATCTGGATCGCGCGCGCATCGGTGCCGGTCGGGCGCGGGTCGGCTTCGACTTGATACGGGATTTTTAATTTCTTCGCGGCGGCGACGAGGCGGGCGAAGACCTTCGGGTTGATGTTGGCGCCGCGGCAGAGGATCGGGCCGCCGCCGAGTTTGGTTTCGCCGTATTTGCGGTTGTCGCAATCGGGATGATCGGTGGCGTGGCCGACATCGACGGCGAGCGCGATGTGCGGGTTGACGGCGTAAGCGGCGGTGGTCGCGCCGCGCACGCCGATCTCTTCTTGCGAGGTGGCGACGCTCACGACCTTGGCGGCGAGCTTGCGCTTCGCTTTGGCGAGACGGATGAGGGTTTCGCCGACGATGTAGGCGCCGACCTTGTTGTCGAAGGCGCGGGCCGTGCCGACGCTGCCGTGGATCATTTCCAGTTCGTGGTCGTAGGTCGCGGCGTCACCGATGGCGATGCGTTCCAGGGCTTCTCTTTTCGAGCGCGCGAGATCGG
>CAJAFD010000006.1 GCA_903938935.1 uncultured Opitutia bacterium | reverse complement strand
TACGCTGGCGAAGACGACTACACCGGCCTCGCCGCCATCGACCCGCAAAACCCCGCCGTCGTCTACATCTCCACCAACACCGACCCCAAAACCGGCGCCCCGCTGATCAGCACTGCCGATCAAAAACGCCATTGGGAAATCTACCGCGGCCTCACCACCGACGACGGGGCCACCTTCACGTGGACGCCCCTCACGCAGAATTCCGCCAGTGATAATCTGCGCCCGATCGTTCCGCTCTGGAAAGAAGCCCAGGGCCGCACGATCCTCCTCTGGCTCCGTGGCACCTATCGGCGCTACACCGACTACGATCTCGACGTCGTCGGCCTTCTGCCCAGCACTTAGTTCATCTAGATATTTCTCCAAAAAAAAAGCCTCCGGCGTCTAGCCATTTTTAGCCAAATCATCAACGTCTTGATTTATGATCACCTTAATTCGCCCCACCCTCGCCGCCCTCATCCTCTGCGTCCTCACCGCCTGCTCGAAAAAATCCGAGCACAAAGATTACTCCAACGTGCCCACCGGGCACGATCATAGCGCCCACGCCTCACACGCCCACACCGCCCCGCACGGCGGCACCCTCGTGGAAATCGGCGAACACGCTTACAACCTCGAACTCCTCCGCGACGCCACCACCGGTAAACTCACCGCCTGGGTCCTCGACGGCCACGCCGAGAACTTCGTCCGCATTAAAACTCAGACGCTCGAGCTCGTCGCCATGCCCGGCGGCAAATTCACGCCGCTCACCCTCCAGGCCGTCGCCAATCCCTCCACCGGCGAAACCGGCGGCGACACCTCTCAGTTCGAAGTCCAAGCCGACTGGCTCAAAACGACCGCCAACTTCTCCGGCATCTTCACGGTCGAGATCAAGGGCACCAAGTTCGAGAAAGTGGAATTCCACCTCGGGAAATAAGGCCCGGCCTCCGCTCGGGCGTTGCTCGACGCCTTCGATTCTTCAGGCTCCACTCCCTCTTCTTTTTTCATGCCCATTCCTGTCACCGTCCTCACCGGCTTTCTCGGCGCCGGCAAAACCACGCTCCTCAACCGCATCCTCACCGAGCAGCACGGCAAGAAACTCGCCGTGATCGAAAACGAATTCGGCGAGGTCGGCGTGGATAACCAACTCGTCATCCAATCCGACGAGGAGCTCTTCGAGATGAACAACGGCTGCATCTGCTGCACCGTGCGCGGCGATCTCATCCGCATCCTCGGTCGCCTCATGAAGCGCAAGGAACCCCTCGACGGCATCCTCATCGAGACCACCGGCCTCGCCAATCCCGGCCCCGTCGCCCAGACGTTTTTCACCGACGACGAGATGAAGGCCAACTTCCGCCTCGACGCCATCGTCACCGTCGTCGACGCCAAGCACATCCTCCAACACCTCGGCACCGACGACGAATCCGTGAAGCAACTCGCCTTCGCCGACGTCATCATCCTCAACAAAACCGACCTCATCCCCGCCGCCGAACTCGCGCCGCTCGAGGCCCGCATCCGTACGATCAACGCCGTCGCCAAAATCCATCGCGCCCAAAACGCCGACGTACCCCTCGATCGCGTCCTCAACATCGGCGGTTTCAATCTCGACCGCGCCGTCGAAGTCGACCCCCAGTTCCTCCAACCCGAGTATCCTTTCGAATGGGCCGGCGCCTACGCGCTGCCCGCCGGCGCGCACGCATTCGTCATTGGCCACCACGATCACGCCCACGACGGCCATGACCACTCGCACTGCGATCACGACCACGGCACGTGCGACCACGAGCACCACCACCACGGCAACGAAAACGAGCTCGATGTCGTCGTCATGCCCGTGAAATTACCCGTCAACGGCGACTTCACCAACCCCGCCGCCCAAGCCGCCATCGCGACCGCGCGCGACGCCGCGGTCCACGTTTTTGCTGATTGGGAAGCCCGCCTGAAAGAGGGCGATGCCCTCGTCCCCGGCGCTACGCTCCAACGCCTCCTCCTCAGCGAGGGGAACGGTAAGTTCGTGCTGAAAATCAAAGAGCCCGGGTTCTACCTCGTCTTCGAAGCCTGCGGCGAGCACCCGCTCCATATCCACGTTATGGGCGAAACCGCGCGCCCCGCATGGCAGCAAGATTTCCACGCGGCCCACACGCACAACGAAGCCGTCACCTCCGTCGGCATCAGCAACCCCGGCGACCTCGATGGCAAAAAACTTAACGAGTGGATCAGCGAACT
>CAJAFD010000005.1 GCA_903938935.1 uncultured Opitutia bacterium | reverse complement strand
CTTCGCACCGAAACCGCCAACCAGTACCAGCGCGAGGAACAGACGCTCTTGCTCCAACGCGCCAGCCTCGCCTCGGAACGACTGAGCTTGCTCCTGCACACCATGAGTGGCGACTCAATCTCTCCACCTGAAAAAATCCACGAACTCCGCGCCGGTCTCGCCGAGCACTACGGCCGCGACGCCTACCTGCGCTGTGAATCCATGGGGGCGCTCATCCGCGAAAATCTCGAATCTATCCGCCGCAACGTCGGCCGTCCTATCGTCCCCGAACTTGTGCCTGAGTGATTTTATTTATCATGCGCTTCTCGTCGCTCCTTCTCGCCTGCTGCGTTGGCCTTACCTCGGTTCGCGCCGCCGAAGCCGTCGCACTCCCACCGGCAATCGCGGCCGCACAACGCGTCGTGATCCTCGGCGATAGCATCACCTACGGCGGTGCGTACGTGGATTTTATCGAGGCCGTCATCCACACTCGCGTGCCGGCGTGGCGGGGCGAAATCATCGACCTCGGACTTTCGAGTGAAACGGTTTCCGGCCTCTCCGAAACCGGCCACGCCGGCGGCAAATTCCCCCGCCCCGATCTGCACGAACGGCTCGCGCGCGTCCTCGCGCAAACCAAGCCCGACGTCATCCTCGCCTGCTACGGCATGAACGACGGGATTTATTTTCCCTTAGTCGAAGAACGTTTCGCTCGTTTCCGCGCCGGCATGAATCGCTTGCACGATGCCGTCGTCGCAGCGCACGCGACCATGATCCACGTCACGCCGCCGGTCTTCGATGCGCGACCCATCGCCGCCAAAGTTCTGCCGGCTGGACTCGACGCCTACCCGACGCCATTCGCCGGTTACAACGACGTGCTCGCGCAATATTCGGCGTGGCTGGTCGCGCAGCGCGCCCGCGGCTGGGACGTGATCGATGCGCACACGGCGATGTCCCACACGCTCGCCCAACTTCGCACGCGCGAGCCTGCGTTTACGTTTTCAAAAGACGGCGTCCACCCAGACGCCCTCGGACACGCCGTGATCGCCC
The DNA here is from genome assembly GCA_903938935.1 of uncultured Opitutia bacterium. Lineage (GTDB taxonomy): Bacteria > Verrucomicrobiota > Verrucomicrobiia > Opitutales > Opitutaceae > Tous-C4FEB. The sequence goes on along the minus strand of CAJAFD010000005.1, from coordinate 629 downwards.
GCGCGATTCTCAACGCCTGGGGCCTGCGCCCCGACGACGATGAACTCCTCGGTCACCTCGCCACGTACCCCGACGGCGAACTGCTCAAACTCATCCGCGAGCGCCGTAAACTCCGCATGAACGCCTGGCTCACCGCCACGGGTCACCAACGCCCCGGCGTTGCGGCGGGCCTCCCGCTCGCCGAGGCCGAAAACCGCGCCGCCGCGCTGACAGAAAAAATTCGCGCGCTGCCTTAAGCCGCGCCGCGCGCGTTAATTCGTCCGCTTCCGCCTCAGTGGCGCTTTCTGCGGAAAATCTCGGCAGCGGATTTCAGCATCCACCGCTGGCGCTAGATCGTTTTTCAGCGTTCTGTGCGGACAACCATGAGCTCTCCATTTCCTCACCTTCTCGGCGCCTCGTTGCTTGCGCTCACCACCCTGCTCGTCGGTTGCGCGAGTTCGCCCAAGCTCCCGCCGCTGCGGACGGTGCCGTTTGTCGACCTCGAGCGCTACACCGGCCGTTGGTATGTGATCGCCAACATTCCCTACTTCCTCGAGCGCGGCAAAGTCGCCAGCTACGACACCTACGCCCGCCGCCCCGACGGCACCTTTACCAACGACTTCACTTTCCGCCGCGGCACCTTCGACGCG
>CAJAFD010000004.1 GCA_903938935.1 uncultured Opitutia bacterium | reverse complement strand
TCGTCGTCGACGATGAGGACGCGGGTGTTGGGATGGGGGGACTTTTCGGCTGCAATAGGCTCGTCCGATGCGGAGGGGTTCAAAGCAAGCGGCGGGATTTGGCGTGAAGAATGGCGGAGTGAATTAGGGAGCACGGTGGCTCCTTCGATGAGGTTGAAGAGGTTACGGGCAGCTTCGCGAATTTTCGCGAGGTCGTCGCTCAGGCCGGGAATGCGGGTAATGGCGGGGTCGGCAACAGAGAGGGCGCTGAAGCCGAGGACGGCGTTCAGCGGAGGGATCATCTCGTGGCGCATGTGCCGGAGATCGAATTTGCCGCACTCAATTTTCCACAGGGCCAGGGTGTCGTTTAAGACCGCGAGGAGTTGGCCGCCGGCGCTATGGATTTTTTTCAGATCGAGCAGGAGTCCGGTGGTGTTTTTTTCCTGAGCGGATTCAATGAGAATTTCGGTATAGCCGATGATTTGGTTGAGCGGAGTGCGGAGGGCGTGGCGGAGGTGGGCGAGGCTCTCATGCTCGTCGGTTTGGGCTGGTTTGGTCGCGGGATTAGGGTCGGGTGGAGCGGGCGAGCCGGACTTGGTGGTGGGCTGGTCGCTCATGGTCGGGCCTCGTTGGGCTGAAGTAGCGCTTGGATTTTGGCGAGGAGACCCGGGAGCGCGATGGGTTTTGTCTCGAAGTCGTCGCAGCCGGCTTCGAAGGCTTGGGGGCTTTGCTCGTCGAGGGCGTGAGCGGTGAGCGCGATGATGGGGATGGCGGCGGTGACAGGGTCGTTTTTGAGGATGCGGGTGGCCTGCCAGCCGTCGAGGAGCGGGAGGCTCAAGTCCATGAGAATGAGAGCGGGCTTGGCGCTGCGCGCGAGGGCGATGGCTTCGGCGCCGTTGGTGGCAAGGGTGAGGTTGAAGCCGCGCTGGGTGAGGCGACGCGCGAGCATGTCGCGGTTCATGGCGTTATCTTCGACGAGGAGAATTCGGGCGCCGTTGGAGGGAGTTTCTGAGGAAGGTGCAGGGGATGCGGGAATCGGGCGGCAGGAAAGCTGAGTGGGGAGGTTGAGGGTGAAGGTGGAGCCTTGATGGGGTGTGCTGGTGACGGTGATATCACCGCCCATGAGGCGGGCATAGTGGCGGCTGAGGCAGAGACCGAGGCCCGTGCCACTGGGGTCGCACGCGTAGCCGGTTCGGTGGGGTTGGCTAAACGGTTGGAAGAGTCGGGTGAGCTGCTCGGGCGTGAGCCCGATGCCGGTGTCAGTGATGTCGATTCGGAGGAGGTCTGAGCTGGGAGTAGCGCAGCGCGTGGCGGTGAGCGAGATGTGGCCGGCTTCAGTAAATTGGCACGCGTTGCTGAGAAGATTGAGGAGGATTTGACGGAGTTTGGTGGCGTCGGCGTCGAGGCGGCCGATCGCTTCGGGGCAGGTGACTTGGAGCGTGTTGCGGCGTCGGTCGCAGAGAGGTTGGACTAGGTCAGTGATTTCTAAAACGAGGGGGCGAAGTTCGAGCGGTTCGCGTTGGAGGTGAATGTGTCCGGCTTCGATTTTCGAGAGATCGAGTACTTGATTTACGAGGTCGAGTAGGTGACGGGAGGCGCCGAGAATTTTTTTGAGATCGTTGTTTGGGGTGGAGTGGGCGGAGTTTTCCAGGAGCAGTTCGCTGATGCCGATGATACCGCTGAGTGGGGTGCGTAGCTCGTGGCTCAACGTGGCGATGAAGGTGTTTTTGACTTCGTTGGCATCGAGGCTGGCCCGGAGGGCTTGCGTGAGTGCGGCGGTGCGGTCGGCGATTTTTGTTTCTAGATCTGAGTCCCTCTCTTCGAAGGAGCGGAGGGTGGCTTCAACGTCTGATGGGATGGGTGGGAGCGTGCACGGCACTCCAGTTGGCAATGAGTCCGAGGCAGGGTGCGGGTTAGCCTCTGCGCTGGGTATATCCTTCCGCATAACCGGCTCTACCGAGGGCGCTGTTTTCACGCAGAAGGAAACTTGAATCGTAAGAGCGGCGCGCGCTTTTTGGGCGCGGGGAGTGTGTGTTCAGGGATGGGTGCCTGAGCGGGTCGTGCGCGAGGCGGCGGCGGGTGCGTAGGCCGAATAGGCCACGGTCATGTCGGCATCGATGGATTTTATCCAGAAGGCCGTGCCGCGCAGACGCGTGACGACGGATTGCAAGAGGCTTGGTTGTGCTGGCGCAGGCAGACTGTAAGTCATGGTTGTTTTCATCTGCTCGATTTTGACGCCGAAAGACGGGGAGAAGGGGGTCGTGTTTTCAATGACGAGCGATTCGATGGTGCTGGTGGCTTTGTGCCACACGATCACGGCGTGGAGGAAAGCGGCGGTCCGGTCTTCTTTTTCACTTGGTTTCAGGCGTCCGCGATAAGTGATCCGCTCGGCCGTTTCCGTTTCAACGACGAGGCTGGTCTGATCGATTTGCTCGCTGAGTTGGGGCGCCGTGCCCGAGCTGGAGTAGCGGCTGAACTTATCGCGGTAGCGGCGTTGGGTTTCATCGTTGGGCGTGCGACCGTCTTCGCTGATCAGAGTCCAGCGGTTGAATTCCGGTCGGGCGCTGTCATACTGTTCGATCACGGTCCGGCCTTCCGCGGTCGTGCTTTGGGTGAATGACCAGCCTTTGGGGCCCTCCGTACGAAAGTTTTTCAATACCTCGGCTAACTCCGGCTTTGGATGCAGCGACGGGGCCGCGACCGCCGTGAGGGTCGAAAACAAAAATATCATCATGCGCATTGCTGTCTTCAATGCAGTCGGAGCGTGGGGATCAATCCTTAAAGTTTATATTTTGCATTTCTATGATTTTGCTTTCGCCAACGAATACACATGAAAACGGTAAGCGCATCGTGAGTGGGTGTGTCCTCTAGCCGCTCATAAAGAGGGCGAGTCTATGATGGTGGTGAATCTCGCGTTGACGCGCTGGGCACTCTCCCTGAACTTTTCTGCAACATTTTCCACTTTCTGCCGTCCCAACTGGCACCTTCTCTTTTGCATGAAATCCCTTCGTCTGGTTTTTTCCCTCGGTATCTTCTTCACTTGCCTGCTTCAGGCTCAAGAAGAGCGCCAGGCCCCACCCACGGAAATACCTGATTTCTCGAATCTCGACGAATATATCTACGTCCCGAAATCCACGATGCATTTCGGCTTCCGCAACATCAGCGGCCCCAAGACTTCTTTCTCCGGCAAAGGTAAACTCGCGCCCGAAGATAAAACCGGCTCCGCAACCGGAACCAACGAATTCCGCTCCTATCATGACGGCAGCGTCTCGCCTGACGGCCGCACCACCGTCTCAGAAAGCAGCGACGGCCTGAGCGTCAGCTTTCAGGTTCCCAATGACGGCAAGACCAACACCTGGGCCTACAGCAACGACAAGCAGCTCACCAGCGATGGTTACATGACGTTTCACAACTATTCGGCTCAGATTATCGACACGAGCATCCGCAGCCTCAATGCCGGCCGCAGCTCCGGCCTCGAACTCAGCGTCGCCTACGACATGGGCAAAGCCTTCAAACGCTTCGACTGGAGCCTCATTGCCGGCGTCAGCCTCAATGACATCGCCTCCTCGATGAACGACAAAGTCTCCGCTCGTCTCACTACAGTCACCGACACCTACAATCTCTTCGGTCAACTCCCTCCGAGTGCTCCGTATTCCGCTCCTTCTTCCGTCTCCAGCTCCGTCACTAACACCGACGGAACCACCAGCACCGATACCGCCGATAATACCACGCTGCTCGGCAACGCGCCCCTCTCTCGCACCACCTCGACGATCACGGATTCTACCAGCGTGAACAACCGCTGGAAATTAAAGGGCTCGTACTTTACCATGCGCGCCGGCCCCTCGCTGACGTTGCAGTTCACCACGCGCTTCAAAGCCTCCGTCAGTGCCGGCCTCGCCATGATTTACGCCGGTTCAAACTACACGGTTGTCGAATCCTTCGAGCCCGAGACCGGCGCCGAAATCAATGAGACGGTCACAGACGATGCCACGAAATTTCGCATCGGTTATTATGCCGATGCCACCCTGCAATTTGATGCCACCGAGCGCACCGGTTTTTACGTCGGAGCCGTTTATCAAGCGACCGGCAGCTACGATCAAGCGATCGCCACGGAGAACGCGAATTACGCGACCAAGATCGATCTCAATAACCTTAACGGCTTCCGCGCTGGCCTGACATTCCGTTTCTGATTTGGTGAGCACCGCGCGCGGATGCGCTTCGATCGCCCACCTCGCGCGGATCCCGAGGTGATTCCAGCTTTGCAAACCTCGCCCGTGCGGTTTGCCTCAATTGCGTGAACTCTCCCAAAGCCAAGTGGCCGATGGTGTCGTTGACGGTGCTGACCGGTCTCAACCTCCTCGACTACTTGGATCGCCAACTACTCGCGGCGGTGCTCCCCGCGCTCCAGGCGGAGTTGAAATTTAGCGATGAACAAGCGGGCTCCCTCGCGACGGCGTTCATGTTGGGATATTTTTTGACGGCGCCGATTTTTGGTTACCTCGGTGATCGGCTGTCTCGACGAGCCTTGATCGCGGCGGGCGTTTTTGTGTGGAGCCTGGGCACGCTGCTTTCGGGGCATTGCGGCACGTTGGGTGCGTTGATTTTTTTTCGTGTATTGGTCGGCTTCGGCGAAGCCAGTTTCGGTACGATCAGCCCCGGTTGGATCGCCGATCTTTTTCCGGCCGCGCGACGCAATAATGCGATTTCGATCTTCTATCTCGCGATTCCCGTGGGCTCGGCTCTGGGCTACATTCTGGGTGGCTTCATGGCGGCGCGCTACGGTTGGCGCTCGGCGTTTTTGTGGGCGGGTTATCCGGGTTTGGTGTTGGCGCTGGGGATGTTTTTTTTGCCCGAGCCGACGCGTGGAGCGATGGAATCAGCTGAGTCCAAGCCGCCGGCACAACCACCGGGTTGGCGGGTGTACGGGCAATTGCTCGGTTATCGAAGCTACGTGCTCGTGGTGGCGGGTTATATCGCGCAGACGTTTGCGCTCGGTGGATTCGCGTTTTGGGCGCCGACATTTTTGCACCGCGTGCACGGCATGGATGTCGAGGCTGCGGGAAGGTTTTTTGGACTTTCGCTCGTCGTGACGGGCTTGGTGGCAACTCTGGCCGGTGGTTACTTCGCGACGTGGTGGCAGCGCCGTACGGGTACGGGGTACGCTTGGGTGTTGGCCTTGAGTTCGCTCGCCGCGGCTCCGGCGGCGTATGCGGCCTTTGCGCTCGGTGATCTCGGTGCCGCGAAGCTCGGGTTGATCGCGGCGATGGCGTTGCTGTTTCTCGCGACGGGGCCGGTGAACACGCTCATTTTGGAAACGGTACCGCCGGCGATGCGCGCGTGCGCGATGGCGGGATCAATTTTTGCGATCCACTTATTCGGTGATCTGTGGTCGCCAAAATTGGTGGGATATCTCTCGGACCAATGGGGAAATTTACAACGCGCGACGTTGTGGGTTTTGCCGGCGGCGTTGGTCGTCAGCGCATTTTTCTGGGGCTGGTTGGTGTGGCACACGCACCGGAGCCGCGCCCAGAGTTAAGGCGTTTTCACTGCAACGTCGCGAGGACGGTCTCGATGCTGCGGAGTTGCTCGGCCGGGAAGAACGAATTGATGCGCGTGATGACTTGCTGGATGATGCCATCGGGACAGGAGGCGCCGCCGGTGATGAGGATGCGTTTCGGCTTCGCGCAGGTCGGCCAGAGCGGGCGCGACTCGGTGTGGCCGGTGCCGTAGCCGTAGACGTAATGGTCCACGTGGTCGCGCGAGGGGATGTTGGCTTCGCTCTGAATAAAAAATGCTTTTGCGCCGAGCTTCTGCTCGCAGAGGCGGAAGAGTTGATAGGTGTTGGAGGAATTTTTACCACCAATGACGAAGGCGGCATCGAGCGGTTCGGCGAGGGCGCGGCTTAGAGCGTCTTGGTTGACCTGTGTCGCGTAGCAAAGTGTGTCGCGGCGGCTGGTGCCCCCGACGCGGGTGTCGTCGCCGTATTTGGCCCGATAAACGCCGCGGAGGTGCTCGATGATCTCGAGCGTCTCGTTCATGAGCAGGGTGGTTTGGTTGACGATGGCGATGCGGTCGAGATCGCGGGCGACGTCGAAGCCTGGCGTATGCTTGCCGGCGAAAAGTTCGTAGAAACTCGCACGCACGGCGGGGTCATCGCTGGCGATGATGGTGGCGAGGCGATGAGTTTCCTCGAGGTTGCGCACGATCACGGCGGGCGCGTAGCGGCGGGTGTTGGAGAAGGTGGCCTTGGTTTCCTCGTGCTCGCTCTTGCCATGAATGACGACGGTGTAGCCTTCGCGGCCGTAGGCGCGGGCGGCTTTCCAAACTTTTTCCACCAGCATGCAGGTGGCGTCGTATTGGCTGACGGCCAGACCGCGACGCACGAGGCGGCGTTTGTCTTCATCGGTCGCGCCGAAGGCCGGGATGATCACGATGTCGTCGGGCGTGAGCGTGTCCCAGAGTTGCGGGGCTCCGGGATCATCCGAGGTGGTGTAGGGCTGGCCTTTGTCCGTCTGGAGATAGCGCAGGCCGCGGCGGAGCAGGTCTTCGTTGACGAATGGATTGTGGATCAACTCCGAGAGCATGAAGACGCGTTTACCGGGATTTTCGGCGAGCGTTTCGTAGGCGCGTTCGATGGCATTTTTTACGCCGAGGCAGAAGCCAAAGTGGCTCGGAATGACGTAGCGCGTAGCGCCGAAGTCGAGGCTGACGGGCGCGTCGGCGGTGCGTTCGTGCCGGCGCACGAGAGCTTTGATGGCGGCGCAGAGTTGCGATTGATACAAGCCGCTGGCGGCGGGGTCCTGCGCGTAAATGGCAGTGTTGCGCTCAAGTGCGGGGCGGAATTTGTAGATGAAATCGTTTTCGCCGAGATGGAGGTACGGAATATCGACGAGGTGCGGCTCGAGTTGGTCGAGGAGTACGGCGAGCGAAGGAGCGAGTGCGGCCGGAGTGGCGGCGAGCGCATCGAGGGATTCGAAAGCGATTTCCGAGTCAGCGGCTTTACCCTCCACGCGTGCAAAAAAAACGCGGTAGCTGCGTCCGCCGGCCGCGCAGGAGAAATATTCTACGGGCGCGGTATGTTGGGTAAACGCAGACTCAAGGCGCGCGGTGGCCATGGCCAGATCCGTGCCGGTGAACGGGAGACCGGCTTTAGAGCCGAGGCGCCGCACGGCGAGTTGATTCCGCGCGTCAAAGGCGAGGATCGCGACGATAGCGGGCGGGGCGGTGACGGCCGGATTCATGAGAAGTTGGGTAATGAAAAACGCGGCTGGATTAGTCGGCGTCTTCTGCTGCGAGTTCGTCCTTGGAAATGTCGCCGCAAAACTCCCAGCCGAAGCGATCATCCGCGGCAAGTTGCGCGAGCACACTCGAAACGATCTGGCTACGTTGCGGCGGGCTAAGGTCCGGGTATTCGAGCGACAATTCCTCCAGCAGCAGCGTGCGAGCGGCGACCTGGTCGGTGTTGGCCGGAATTAAATCGTCGGAGCGATCGAGCAAATCGGCGATAAAAGGTGCGAGATTCACGACTTGGATTTATTGAGATTTACCCTGCAATTTCCGACGAAAAAAAAGCAATAACACAACGAAGACGCCGCCACACCCGAGCAGCGACCATAGGCCGGTGGCTACCGATTTGCTCACGGCGGTGAAGACGAGGCCCACGAGTAAAAACGTCGCGACTTCGTTGTAGGCGCGAAGTTGTCCTGAACTAAATTTGAAGACTCCGGCGCTGAGTTTTTTTCGGATCGCACCACAATGAAAATGATACGCCAGCAGCCCGGCGAGCAGCGCGAACTTCAAGTGCAGCCAAGGGCTTTGCGCGATCGCGTGATAATGCAGAAGCCAACCGCCCGTCACCACGGTCACCACCATCGCCGGCACCGTGATCCCGAGCCAGAGTCGGCGGGCCATGAGCGTGAATTGGGCGATGAGGATTTCCCGTTTAGGCTGCAACTCAGCGTTGGCCTCGGTGTGGTAGATGAACAAGCGCACGACATAGAAAAGCCCTGCGAACCAGCACACGATGCCGACGAGATGCAGGGCTTTGAGGACGAGATAGGTCATGCGAACATCCTTAAAAAATCATTTTCTCAGCCGTTATGGCAATGCTGCGTGCAGTCTTTCCATGGGACCCGGTACGCGAGGTTGGACAAAAATCGGAATGCGCCACGCCCCACTGCGTCCCGCGTGCGCCGAGGTCCTAAAACTGAAGCCGCCAAGGATCGACGACGATCGTCGACCCTTGGCCGAAGCTCAGGCTTTTAGGATTTCGGCGAGCTTGGCGACGTCTTTGCCGCCGCCCATGGCGAAGTCGGGTTTGCCGCCGCCTTTGCCACCGATCTGGGTCGTGAGCGTTTGCACAATCTTGCCGGCGGCGTGGCCGGCTTTGATCGCGGCGGGCGAGCAAAACGCCACGAGGCTGGCCTTGTCGCCAAACGCAGCGCCGAGTTGCACCACGCCTTCGCCGAGTTTGGCTAGCACCTGCGAACCGAGCGAGCGAAGCGATTCTTGATCTTCGACGGGCACGACGGCGGAAACAAATTTCAAGCCATCGCGGGTTGTGGCTTTAGCGGCGAGTTCGTCGGCGAGGCCGGCGAGGGCTTTTTGTTGGAAGGCTTTGAGCTGCTTCTCGATTTCCTTTTGGTGGGCGAGGAGGGCTTCGAGTTTTTTGGTAACGTCGGCGGTGCCGGCGCCGAGGTGGGCGTTGACGGCGGCGAGGGCGGCTTCGCGCGTGGCGATGAAGTCGATGGCGGCTTGGCCCGCGACGGCTTCGATGCGACGCGTGCCGGCAGCGACGGCCATTTCGGCGACGATTTTAATGAGGCCAATTTCTCCGGCGGTGCTGACGTGGGTGCCGCCACAGAGCTCGCGGCTGTAGCCCCCGATGTCGACGACGCGGACGTATTTACCGTACTTGTCGCCGAAGAAGGCGAGGGTGCCTTCGGGTTTTTTGTCGAACTCGGTTTCGTAGGTTTCGACCTTGGCGTTGTCGATGACCTTGGCGTTGACGAGGGCTTCGACCTCGCGGAGTTGCGTGGGGGTGACGGCTTCGAAGTGGGAAAAATCGAAGCGCATGCGATCGGGGGTCTTCGACGTGCCGGCTTGGCGGACGTGGGTGCCGAGGACTTTGCGCAGCGCCCAGTGAATGAGGTGGGCAGCGGAGTGTTGGCGGGAGATGGCGCGGCGGCGTACGATGTCGACGCTGAGTTCGGCGCGGGCGCCCGGGGCGACGACGAGGCCGGAGGCTTCGGCGAGTTTATGGAGGTGACGGCCGGCCTTGTCTTTCACGCAATCAGTGAAGTGGGCGAGGGTGCCGTTGATGAGCGCAGTGCCGGTGTCGCCGGCTTGGCCGCCCATCTCGGCGTAGAAGGGCGTCTGGTCGAAGACGAGGAACGTATCTTGATCGGCGCGGATGACGTCGATGAGTTGCGCGTGGGCGTGGGTGTGTTCGTAGCCGAGGAACTTGGTGGCGGCGAGACCCGTGGCCTCGCCTTCGGTGGCGGCGACGACGATTTCTTTTTTCTGCGCGGCGCGACCGCGGTCGCGTTGTTTTTCCATCTCTACCTCAAAGCCGGCGATATCGACTGTTAGGCCCCGCTCGCTGGCAAGTAGTTGGGTCATGTCGAGCGGGAAGCCGTAGCTATCATAAAGCAGGAAGGCGATCTCACCGGGGAATTTTCCTCCGGATGCGTTGGCGCCTTTTGAGGCATGCTCACTGAACAGCTCGATACCTCTATCCAGCGTCCGGCCGAAGCTTTCTTCCTCCGCGCGGATCACGCGGCGGATGATGTCTTGTTGGGCGACGAGCTCGGGGAATACGGGGCCGAGTGATTCGACGACGGGGGCGACGAGTTGCTCGAAGAAGCCCGTGGCGAGGCCGAGTTTTTTACCGTACAAAATGCCGCGGCGCAGGATACGGCGGATGACGTAGTTGCGGCCGTCGTTGCCGGGCATGATGCCGTCGGCGATCGCGCAACTGATCGTGCGCGCGTGGTCGGCGAGGACGCGGAAGGCAATGTCGGTGTTTTCCTGCTCGGTGAGGCCTTCACGTTTCGTGGGGACGGTGCGGGCGTAGGTCTTGCCGGAGAGCGCGGTGATTTTGGCGAAGAGCGGCGCGAAGACGTCGGCTTCGTAGTTGGACGGCTCGGGCGTGAAATCGGTAAAACCCTTCGTCGAGGCGTGGATGCCGGCGACGCGTTCGAAGCCCATGCCGGTGTCGACGTGTTTGGCGGCGAGCGGGGAAAACGTGCCGTCAGCGTTGGCGTTGAATTGGATGAAGACGTGATTCCAGATCTCGATGCAGCGCGGGCTGGAGGAGTTGACGCCCTTGCGGCCTTCGACCTCGTCGTCGGAGGGCAGCAGGTTGAAATGAATCTCGGAGCACGGGCCGCAGGGACCGGTGTCGCCCATCATCCAGAAATTGTCCTTCTTGTTGCCGTGGACGATGTGGATGGCGGGATCGAGGCCTTCTTTTTTGAAAATGGCCGCCCAGATGTCGTACGCTTCTTGGTCAAATTCAGCGGGGTCGCCTTTGGTTTTGTTGGGCGAGTAAACGGTGGCGAACAGGCGCTTGGGCGGGATGCCCCAGACCTTGGTGATGAGTTCCCAGCCCCAGGTGAGGGAGTCTTTTTTGAAGTAATCGCCGAAGGACCAGTTGCCCAACATCTCGAAGAGCGTGTGGTGGTACGTGTCGAAGCCGACGTCTTCGAGGTCGTTGTGTTTGCCGCCAGCGCGGATGCATTTCTGGGTGTCGGCGGCGCGGGTGTCTTTGGCGGGTTTGACGCCGGCCCATTTGGAGACGTCGGGGGCGCGATCACCGAGAAAGATCGGCACGAACTGGTTCATGCCGGCGTTGGTGAAAAGGAGTCCGGGCGAATCCGGCAGCAAGGAGGCGGACGGGACGATCGTGTGGCCCTGCTTGGCGAAGAAATCGAGGAAGCTCTGGCGGATTTGGGCGGAAGTCATGACGGCAAAAGGAACGACAAAAAGTGGTGGCAACGACGTGAAAGGAGCGCTGTTGCCGGTGGAGGATTTAGAGATGCGCGATGATGGCGTCGGCCATCGCGCGGGTGCCGACGGACGGACGACCGAAGGCGATGTCGCCGGTGCGCGTGCCGCTGGTGACCGCTTTTTTGACGGCGGCCTCGATGCGTTGAGCGACGGGCTCGAGGTTGAAACTGTAGCGCAACATCTGCGCCACGGAGAGAATCTGGGCGCAGGGGTTGGCGATGCCTTTGCCGGCGATGTCGGGGGCGGTGCCACCGGCGGGCTCGTAAAGTCCGAAGGGCAGGCCGAGGGAGTTTTTGCCCGTGCCGAGCGAGGCGGAGGACAACATGCCGAGCGAGCCGCAGATGACGGCCATCTCGTCGGAGAGGATGTCGCCAAACATGTTTTCGGTCACGAACACGTCGAACTGGTTGGGATCGCGCGCGAGCTGCATGGCGGCGTTGTCGACGTACATGTGGCTCAACGCGAGGTCGGGCGCGTGGGCGGCGCAGTACTCGGTGACGGTTTTGCGCCAGAGTACGGAGGTTTCGAGGACGTTGGCTTTATCGACGGAGCAGAGCTTCTTTTTGCGGGCGCGGGCGGCGGTGATGGCGACTTGGAGGATGCGCTCGATCTCGGATTTTTTATAAACCATCGTGTCGACGGCTTGGATGTCGCCGTCGGCGAGTGTCGTGGTCTGCTTGGGGAGACCGAAATAAAGGCCGCCCGTGAGCTCGCGGATGCAGACGATGTCGATGCCGTCGGGGATGCGTTCGGTCTTGAGCGGGGAAGCGTCGGTGAGCTCGCGATAGAGAAGACCGGGACGAAGATTGGCGAACAGCGTGAAATGCTTGCGCAAGGGCAGGAGCGCGGCGCGCTCGGGCTGTTCCTTGGGCGGGAGTTTTTCCCACTTCGGGCCGCCGACGGAGCCGAAGAGAATGGCGTCGGACTCGCTGCAAATCTTGAGCGTGGAGTCAGGGAGCGCCTTGCCGTGGTTATCGATGCCGGCGCCGCCGACATCGGCGGTGGTGTAGGACAAGGTGAGCCCCTCCTGTTGCGCGACGTGGGTGAACACGCGCAGGGCCTCGGTCATCACCTCGGGCCCGATGTAATCTCCAGGAAGAACGGCAAACTTGATAGTCGGCATGGGAAAGGTAAACCGTGACAAACGCCCCCGCGTCGAGGCAAGCCGCCTTTGCGGTCGCTTGAAATGGAGCTTCCCGCGCGTCCTGCAGATGGGCAGAAGCATGGGTAGGGCGTTTTCGCCCCGCTTTTTTATGAACGTTGCCCTTTCTGCCTGGTGGTTGCTCGTGCTCGCCGTGCCCGTGTTGCTGGCGGGTGAGGCGCTGTTGCGTCGGTTCCCGGGGTTGGCGCGGTGTAATATCCCGGCGTCGGTCGCGGGCGGTTTGCTCGGGGCGGCGGTGGTGCTCGGTTTGCAAGCGTCCGGAGTGCTCCAGATCACGTGGCAAACCAAAGTCACGGCGGCATGGTGGACGTGGCTGGCGACGCCGGAGCCCGAGTGGTTTACGCGACCGGCGAAGGCGATTAACTTACCGCTGCTCGTGGGTTTTTTCACATGCGTGGGCCTCGCGGCGCCGGTCAGTATTTTGCGCACGGGCGGACGCGCGTTGGTGATTTTATTGGGCGCGGCGACCTTGATGGCCGTGCTGCAAAACGTCGTGGGCGTGGCGCTCGCGCGGGCGCTGGACGCGCCGCCGTTGCTCGGCGTCGTGTGTGGTTCGCTGACGTTGGTGGGCGGACACGGGACGGTTTTGGGCTTTGCGTCGCGGTTTGAAGAAGCGGGTTTCACGGCGGCGGCGACCGTGGGTGCGGCGGCGGCGACGTTCGGGTTGGTGGCGAGTGGTTTACTCGCTGGGCCACTCGCGGAATGGCTGTTGCGGAAAAACGGCGGGTCCGCGAAGCCCGCCTCGCCGGTCTCGTCGGCTCCTGAAACGACGATCGTGCGGCGCGGGCTCGTGGCGGATGTGCGAGAATTTCTGGGCGATCGCCGAGCGGCCCTCACGCACGTGCTCGTGGTCGCGGCGTGCATCAAGGTCGGCGCTTGGGTGAGCTTTGGGCTCAACGCGATGGGTGCGGCGTTTCCGGCTTACATGGGTGCGCTCCTAACCGGACTCGCGCTGCGCGCGGCGCACGATGCGGCCGGGGCGACGTGGTTGCGCGGGGCGACGCTCGCGCGTTTAGGTGGAGTGCTGTTGGCGTTGTTTCTGGTGGTCACGTTGACGGCGCTCAACCTCGCGGAGTTGGCGACTGTGGCGGGACCGATGTTGATTATTTTAGTGGTCAATATCGCGGTCTCGCTCGCCTTTGCGGCGCTCATCGTGTGGCCACTGTTGGGGCGCGATCATGAAGCCGCGGTGATGGTCGCGGGCCTCGTGGGTTTTGGCGTGGGCTCGACGGCGACGGCGGTGGCTTCGATGGATGCGATCGTGCGGCGGCGTGGACCGGCGCCTCGTGCGCAAGCGATCGTGCCGGCGACGGGCGGCTTTCTTATCGACCTGACGAACGCGCCGACGACGACCGCGTTTTTGCAGTGGCTGCGTTGAGTTTTGGTTTTCACGGTTGCGCGCCAAGCGAAAGCCCGTGGATTGGCGGGGTGAAACTGCATGTGCTGCCCGCCGGGCCGATCCAGACTAATGCGTATTTGTTAACCGTGCCTGAGCGCGGCGAAGCCATTTTGATCGATGCGCCCGGCGATGTGTGGGCCGACGTGGAGCCGATTTTGGCCCGCGAAAAATGCCGCCTCACCGAGCTCTGGCTCACGCATGGGCACTGGGATCACACGCAGGGTGGGGCGGAAGTCGTGCGCGCCACTTCGGCGCTCGTCCGCGCGCACCGCGATGATCAGGTGTTGATCGAGACGCCGCAGGTGATGAGCGCGTTTCTCGACGGATCGATCAAGCTCGAGCCGATCAAAGTCGATCACTGGCTCACGCCCGGAGAGTCCTTGAACGCGCTTGGTACGACGATCGAAGTGCGGCACGTGCCTGGGCATTGTCCGGGGAACGTGTTGTTTTATTTTAATACGGGCGCAGCAGCGTTTGTCGGTGACGCGTTGTTCAAGGGCAGCATCGGTCGCACCGATTTGCCGCTCGGCAATCACGCCCAACTTGAGCGCGCGATCCGCGCGGAAATTTATACCTTGCCCGGCGCCACCGTGGTTTATCCCGGCCACGGCGAACCCACGACCGTCGGCCACGAAATGCAGACCAATCCCTATGTACGCGCCTGATCACGAACCCTTCATGCGGCACGCGCTCGTCGTGGCGCGCCGTGTCTGGGGTCAGACCCAGCCCAACCCCATGGTCGGCGCCGTCATCGTCGAGGAAGGTCGCGTCGTTGCGGAAGGCGCGACGGCACCGGATGGCGGCCCGCACGCAGAACGCGCGGCTTTGCATGCGCTCGGTCGTGCGCCGCGGGCGGGCGCGACGCTCTATGTGACGCTGGAGCCTTGTTGTACGCACGGGCGCACGGGGGCCTGCACGGAAGCGATCATCGCCGCGGGTATTAAACGCGTCGTGGTGGGTGCGACGGATCCGTTTCCCCAACACCAAGGCCATGGCTTCGAGGTGCTGCGTGCGGCGGGGATTGAAGTGATCTCGGGCG
>CAJAFD010000003.1 GCA_903938935.1 uncultured Opitutia bacterium | reverse complement strand
TATTGCACACTTCAACGCGGGCCTGAAAGCGGTAATGAACTCGCTGGATCATCCCTCATTTCTGAACAAACGCCTCTTCTTGCGCCGGCGCGCGTACGGGATCGGTTGTTGAATTCGTGTGTGACCATGTGGCCTGAGCTCCATGCTTTATGGTGTTTCGAGGTCGCGAGCAATCTGGCTATCGAAGTCGGCTTGTAAGTCACGCCCGCGGCACGAGAGCCAACTGCGAACGTGTACATGGACGACCCGCGGCCCACCCCGTGCTTCAATGCTGATTTCAGAATATATGTGCCTCGGATTCAGAATGTCTTTACGCTAGTAATTGGAGGACGACTCTAGGTTGGATAACTTTTAGGCTGCTTATGACGCGGCTTTCACTTCCAACTAACGTTTTGCCCCTGCCGCCAGCCATCTGCTTTCTCCCTCGATTGCGCGCTTCAAAAAAACTCTGCTTCATGCCTAAAGTCCGCCGCTCGCCGATCGATGCCCGATTCATAGTCACATGTCCTCAGCATCACCCGTTTGTCCCCTTTCAGCATAATCATCGACGCAACATAACCGTCCAGCGATTGGGGGCTAGGACAGCCAAGACAGCAGCGTAGTAATCGACAAATTCAAATTGACTCAAACTATTTGCACGAAAATAAATCGCTCATCCCAGCACGCTGGGTTTTCGTGGTTGCCAACAGGGGCGTTTTTATAGCGATTCTCACTCATAACTTTTAGTTTATTTTCTATGATTTTTACGGCCAAGACGTTTCCGAAACGATTTACGATTATTCTAACTCTCTTTCTGGCAGGATTTTGTCGGGCTCAATCTGTTGGCCCAGTTGTGGAAGGGACCTTGCCAGAGGATTTTTTGCCTGATCTTAAGGTGATTCTGAGTTCGGCGCTGCGGCAATCGCCGCAAATGGTGGCCAACGAAATTTACATCGCGCAGGCGGAGTATTCTCGGATTGGTACGGCGGCACAGCGTTTACCCAGTTTAGACTCCAGTGCTTCGTATGCCTGGAGCCGGATCACGACGGACATTCCGGAGCCTACCGGTGGTTTTCGCCCGGGTCAGCCCACGACCAATCAGGATATGGCGCACGGTCCCTATTACGGGCTTTCCTTCTCCCAGAATCTATTCACGTGGTACCAGATCACCAATCAGATCAAAATCGCGGATATCGGCATCAAGATCGCGGAAAAAAATTACGCTGAGGCTTACGCGGGGCTCGCGGCCACGATACGGGGACAATACATGGGGTTGATTTTCCAAAAAGTCAGTTTGCGTAACCAGCGTTTCAGTCTGAACCAGACCGCGCGTTTGCTGGCTCTGGATGAGGAGCGTCTGAAGGCGGGGAGTATGGCGCCGGCCGAGCTGATCGTGCCGCGGGCCGGTTATGCGACCGCGCGTTTGGCGATGGCACGTTCCGAGACGCTTTATGGGTCGTCGTTGCGGCGGCTCGCGCGGCTTGCTGGTCTCGAATCCATCAATGAGGCTGCTATCCCGCTCGAAGTGCCGAAGTGGTCCGCTGCACCCGACGCGCCGGCCACCTTGGCGGCCCTCTTTAAACGCGACGGCGTGGAGATGACTTTCCAAGGCCAGGTCAACGCCCTCCGCCTGAAGGAAGTCGATTTGAATTACAAAAACACGAGCACGCGGTTGCTCCCTCGCTTTGCGATTTCAGTCAATGCCTCCAAGTATAACAGCCAAACGGTGACGGCTACCACGATCACGCAACAAGCGGCGTTTTCCACCTCGGCCTCGATCGGTGGTTCGTGGACGATTTTCGATGGTTTCGCCACGCGTGCGGCCAAACGCAGCGTGCTCGCCGGCAAACGCATGCTTGAACAACAGCAAAAAAACCTCACCGCACAGGTGGCTGACCAAGTTGAAACCGCCGTCCAATTTATCAGTTTTACGGCGCAAACCCTGGAAATGACGGAAACCGCCCGCCTCGGCTATGTGGGAAATGTGGACCGCGTGAGGGATGAATTTAAGCGCGGGAGCGTGACGGAAGACGCGGTCACCACCAGCCTCATGCAACTTTACGCCCAAGATGCGGCGGTGGTCTCGGCTCGCATTGAGCTGATGAGCCGCTGGTGCGAACTCGTTACTCTCGTTGGCGTTGACCCTGTCTTGAATCAACTTCCCGCACGTTATGTCCACTAAAACTGATCGTTCCCATTTAGGCCTGAAACTCGGGCTGCTCCTGCTCGTCGCGCTTGGCTTGGTCGGGTATTTTGTCTTCATGTCGCGGGCGACGGCCAAGGTCGCCGTGGTCACCAAAGGTCGCGCCGTGAATGCCGTGCCCGGCACACTCGTCATCCGCGCGGAATATGAGCAACCCCTCGTGAGTGAAATCGCCGGTCGTATCATTGAGAAAGATTTCAACCTCGACCCCGGCAAGCAGGTGAAAAAAGGCGACGTTTTGTGCCGCATCGAGATCACCGATACCCAAATCGACATCGAAAACATCGAAAGCGAACAGGATGCCCTGAAACGCCGCATCGAAGTCGGTTCACTCATCGAGCTTGAACGTCAAACCGCTCGCGAGGCCCTCGACCAATACGAGCGCATGTATAAATTAGGTAGCGTCTCTGAAGCCGACATCGTCAAACAGCGTCGCGCATACAAGGCCATCGAGATCCGCGTCGAAAACGACAAGATTACCAGCCAAGCCTCGTTGAACAGCTACATCAACGCACTCAAAGTCAAACGCCGCATCGTCGAGAAGATGACGATCAAGGCGCAGTTCGACGGCGTCGTCTCCGCGGTGTTGGTCCATCCGGGCGCACTGATCAACGCCAACACGTCGTTGGCCACATTGATCACGATCAACCGCGTCATCGAAGCCAAAATCAGTCAGGAAAACTTCGCCGGCATCGCGCTCGGCCAAAACGCCATCGTGCGTTTCCTCGGGCATGAAGACGATATCTACGACGCCAAGACCTCTAAGATCATGCCGACCGCGGAAGCTGAGACCCAACGCTACATCGTGCACCTCGATGTGAACGTCAAAGGCCGCAACGAACTGCTTATCCCCGGCCTCACCGGTGAAGCCAGCATTGTGGTAGGTGAACGCGATGCTGAAGCCCTCGTGCCGCGCCGCGCGGTTTTTGGCAACGGCATCTACGTCGTCGAAGACGGTCGGGTGAAACGTCGCAAAGTCGAACTGGGTTACGTCAGCCTCAACATCGTCGAAGTCACCAAAGGACTCAAAGCCGGTGAAGTGGTCATCGTAGACGATATTGATAAATACCGCGAAGGCGACCGCGTGAATACCGAGGTCGTGAAATAATCGGCCCCGACTGAGTAGCTTTGTAATTCCCTGTTTTGATGTCGCCCAACCTCCGCATCGCCCTCCGTTTCCTCACGGCGAAGAAACGCGCCATGCTCATGAGCCTCTCTTGCACCGTGCTCGGCGTGGGCCTGTTTGTGCTGACCCAGGCTACGACGAGCGGTTTCGAGGAGTTTTTTATCAAGACTATCCTCGGCACCGATGGGGCGATGCGAATCGAGGATAAGATCCAAGACACGTTGCGCCAAATGACGGCCGGCGGCGGCTCCGATTTTCAGATCAGCCAACGCCAAGGCCTCAAATACATCGAAGGCGTCGAGGAGCCCAAACTCATCATCAACGCGCTGAAGGATTTTTCCAATGTCTCGGGCGCGGCGCCGGTGTTGCGTGGATCGGTCTTGGTGCGCGCCGATTTCAAGAACGAGTCGGCCCAAGTTTTCGGCATTTCCCTAGAAGAACACCTGAAAGTCTCCGATCTCGGACGCCAAATTGTGCAAGGTGACGTCGCGACATTTCGCGAACAGCCCACCGGCGCGCTCATGGGTCGGGTGCTGGCCGATCGCTTGCAGCTTTCCACGGGTAGTACTTTTATCCTTGAAGCGCAGGGGCAGCGCATGCGCTACACGGTGAGCGCGATTTACGAAACCGGAGTGGCCGACATCGATAAGATGCGTGTCTATGTCCACCTGAGCGAGGCGCGCTCGCTATTGAAAAAACCCAGCGGCGTTTCGTTTGTGCAGGTTAATTTGTTCGAGAAAGATCGGGCTCCGCAAAACTCCATCCAGATTCAGGATGTCTTAAAACACTCCGCGAAGCCGTGGCAGGAACGTGAAAAATCCTGGCTTTCGACCTTCCGCGCGCTCCGGATTTCTTCCGCGATCACGGTCTCGGTGTTCACGTTGATCGCCGGTTTGGCGATGTTTAACACGCTCGCGATGATCGTCCTCGAGAAAACCAAGGACATCGCGATTCTGCGCTCCATGGGCTACGAGCGGCGCGACATCACCCAGATTTTCCTCTGGCAAGCGGGCATCGTCTTGGCGATCGGCGCATTTTTGGGCTGCGTCGTCGGCGCGCTTTCGACTTTAGGAGTTTCTTACATGCCGCTGCCGATCAGTGGTATTTTCAAGACGGAAACCTTCGTCGTGTCTTGGAACATCTGGCACTACGTCCAAGCCATCGCGACGGCCGCGCTCATGGTGATGATCGCCAGTTTGATCCCGGCGCGCCGGGCGGCCCGACTCGAGCCCGGCGATATCGTCCGCGGCACCGCCCAATAACCCACGCCTTATCCCATGGCCGATTCTGCAAATTTTGCGCTACGCTGCGATAACCTACACCGTTATTTGGGCCAAGACGACGCCCGCGTGCACGTGCTCAAAGGCGTCTCGTTTGAGGCGCGTCGCGGCCAAGTCTACGCCATCGTCGGCCCTTCGGGTTGCGGCAAATCCACGCTGCTTTATCTGCTCGGCCTGCTCGACCAACCTGATGGTGGCGAAATCGAGATCAACGGCAGCAAAATGTCCAATACCGATGACCTTGCCCGCACCGCCGCTCGCGGCGAACACATCGGTTTCGTGTTTCAATTTCACTTTTTGATGCTCGAGTTCACGGCGCTGGAAAACGTCATGATGCCCATGCGCAAACTCGGTCGCCTTAGCCTGCCCGAGATGACGGACCGCGCCCACAGCCTGTTGGCCTCCGTCGGGCTCGGTGAGAAAACCCATCGCTTGGGCACGCAGCTTTCTGGCGGTGAACAGCAACGGGTCGCCGTCGCCCGCGCGCTCGCGAATCAGCCTTCGATCATTTTGGCCGATGAACCCACGGGAAATCTCGACGTTAAGAATTCGGCGCTCGTGTTTGATTTGTTGACCCGGCTCGCCAAGGAAAACGGTCAAGCCGTGGTCCTCGTGACGCATAATCCCGAGATCGCGCAGCGTTGCGACCTGACTCGGCCGATGCGCGATGGTCTTTTTGTTTGATCAGGTCTGATCCGAGTTCCCGCGCGCGGGGTAGAGGAGGCAGGTAGGAGGTCTTGGTCCGAGATTAAGACCGTGCCGGACAAAAAATGCGTGATAAGCTAAAGCACGCTGATCGGGTGCTGTTGCTTATTTTGACTCTTAAAAAAACGGGTTGGGAATTTTTGGTTTACATCGCAAACCGCGCCGCCTTCCTTTCAAGGCGATACTGATTTCACAACAAGCTCTACCTGTGACTCAACCCACCACGCGACACCTTCTCTGGACCGGCCGATCAGCCGGTCTCGGCCTTGCCTGTGTCATCCGCGGCGGTGATTGCGTAGCGGGACTGCGGCCCTGTTTTCAACCCGGTTCCTCTTTAGCCCACGGCGTAGAGAGCCGCTTTGATTCACTCTAATCCGTATCTTCGCTCTGAGATTTTTGGCCCATGTCGAATATTTTCCCTAAATCCGCCAACAAGCTCCCGCTGCAAATCATCATTTACTTGGTGGTGCTCGCCGGGATCGCGACCGCGGGCGTCACCTATTATATGACGCCCAAGTACACCCGGATCGGCTACGCGCCGGTCCAGCCCGTGCCGTTTAGCCACGCTAAACACGTCACGGAGCTTGGGCTCGATTGCCGCTATTGCCACAGCAACGTCGACAAGTCCGCGCATTCCAATGTGCCGACCTCGCAGACGTGCATGAATTGCCACAGTATCATTAAAACCAACAGCCCGCTGCTCGCCCCCGTGCGCGAGAGTTACGCCACTGGCGAATCGGTGCCGTGGGTCTGGATTCACAAGACCCCCGACTACGCTTATTTCAACCATGCCGCCCACGTGAACCGCGGTGTCAGCTGCGTGGAATGCCATGGCAAGATCAACGAGATGGACGTCGTCTCCCACCAGCAATCGCTGAGCATGGGTTTCTGTCTCGAGTGCCATCGCAATCCCGAGACGCGGGTGCGCGATCCGAAAGATGTTTATAATCTCAATTCACCCACCATCGCCGCCAAATCCGGCGTCGAGGCCGGTCTGAAGTTCGTCCATAAT
>CAJAFD010000002.1 GCA_903938935.1 uncultured Opitutia bacterium | reverse complement strand
TCTCCCAACTCCCCGGTTATCGCACCGGCGGCACGCTGCATTTCGTCATCAACAACCAGATCGGTTTCACCACCGACCCACGCGATTCCCGCTCGACGCGCTACTGCACCGACATCGCGAAGATGATCGAGGCCCCGATTTTCCACGTCAACGGCGACGACCCGGAAGCCGTCTGCATGGTCTCACAACTCGCCCTCGAGTTCCGTGAACAATTCCACCGCGACGTGTTCATCGACATGTATTGCTTCCGTCGCCGCGGCCACAACGAGACCGACGAGCCCGCTTTTACCCAGCCCATCCTTTACAAAAAAATCGCCGAGCATCCCCTCGTATCCGCCATTTACACGGGGCAACTCGTCGGTGCAGGCACAATCACCGCCGCAGAAGGCGAAGCCATCACCGCTGAATACTCCGCCGCTTTCGAAGAGAATCTCGCCAAAGCCAAAGAACGCGAAGCCGCCAAAATCGCCAAACGCGCCAAAGCCAAACCAGCCGACGCCTTCAAAGGCTCGACCGCCGTTTTCCAACCGGGCTACAACCACACCGCCGTCCCGACCGGCGTGGACCGCGCCGTCCTCGACCGCGTCGTCCAAGGCCTCACCACGGTCCCCGCTACGTTTAAGGTTAACCCCAAAGTCCAACGCTTCCTCGAAGCCCGTATCACGGCCCACAAAGACGGCGGCTCGATCGACTGGGGTTTCGGCGAAGCTCTAGCATTCGGCTCGCTCCTCGCCGAAGGCACGCCCGTCCGCCTCAGCGGCCAAGATTGCGAACGCGGCACCTTCACCCACCGCCACGCCGTCCTCAACGACGCCGAGACCGCCGAGAAGTATACGCCGCTCAAAAACATCCCCGGCGCCACGGCCCGCTTCTGCGTTTATAATTCCCTGCTCTCCGAAGTCGCCGTCCTTGGCTTCGACTACGGCTACTCGCTCGATTACCCCGAGATGCTCTGCATCTGGGAAGCCCAATTCGGCGACTTCGCCAACGGCGCCCAGGTCATGATCGACCAGTTCATCAGCTCCGGTGAATCCAAGTGGCAACGCACCAGCGGCATCGTGTTGCTCTTGCCCCACGGCTACGAAGGCCAAGGCCCCGAACACTCTTCGGCCCGCCTCGAACGCTTCCTCCAAGCCTGCGCCGAGGACAACATGCAGGTCGCCAACATCACGACCCCGGCGAATTTCTTCCATGCGCTCCGCCGCCAAGTGAAACGCGATTTCCGCAAACCGCTCGTCGTGATGTCGCCCAAATCCCTCCTGCGCCATCCCGCCGCCGTCTCCAAACTCGAAGACTTCACCACCGGCGCCTTCCAAGAAATCATCGACGATCCCTCCGCCCCGAAAAAGACCGAGCGCCTCATCCTCTGCTCCGGCAAGGTCTACTACGATCTCGTCGATTACCGCGCGAAAAACAAAATCACCGACACCGCCATCGTCCGCGTCGAGCAGCTGTATCCGCTCCACCGTGACGCCCTCTCCAAACTCTCCGATGCCTACGGCCACCGCGCCCGCCTCATCTGGGCGCAAGAAGAGTCGCAGAACATGGGCGCTTGGTCTTATATCGCTCCGCAGCTCGAAGAAATCTTCGGCCGCAAACCGACCTACGCTGGTCGCGGCGCCTCGGCCTCCCCCGCCGTCGGCAACCTCGCCCTCCACCGCCTCGAACTCACCGCCTTCCTCAACGAAGCCTTCACGCTCTGATCCGCGCTCAACTCACCCACGCCTCGATTTTTTAAACCACTCGACCCCTCCCGACCATGTCCCTCCTCGAAGTCAAAATCCCGCCCATGGGCGAATCCATCAGCTCCGGTGTCCTCGCCAAATGGCACGTCAAAGACGGCGACATCGTCAAAAAAGACCAACCCCTCTTCGAACTCGAGACCGACAAAATCACTTCCGAAGGCACCGCCGAATCCGCCGGTAAAATCTCCCTCAAAGTCGCCGCCGGCACCGAAGTGAAAATCGGCGCCACCGTCGCCACCATCGACTCCGCGGCCACCGCCGGCGCACCCGCGCCCGCCGCCTCGCCCGCTGCGCCCGCCGCCGCCGCTAAAGAAGCCAGCGCCTCCCCCGCCGTTCGCCGCCTCGCCGAAGAAACCGGGATCGACCCCGCTACCGTCGCCGGCACCGGCAAAGCCGGCCGCGTTACCAAAGGCGACATGCTCGCCGCCGGCGAGAAACCCACCGCTCCCGCCCTCCCTGCGGCCCCAGCCGCCGTCGCCCCCGCGGCGGCCCCGAAGCCCGCCGTACCGGCAGGTGCCCGCCAATCGCGCCGCAAGATGACCCCGCTGCGCCAAAAAATCGCCCAGCGCCTCGTCGCCGCTCAACACGAAGCCGCCATGCTCACGACCTTCAACGAGGTCGACATGTCCGCCGTCATGGCCCTGCGCGCCAAATACCAAGACGACTTCGTCAAAAAGAACGGTTTCAAACTCGGCTTCATGTCCTTCTTCGCGAAGGCCGTCGTCAACGCCCTCAAAGAAATCCCCGCCATCAACGCCCAGATCGACGGCGACCACATCGTCGAAAATCATTACTACGACGTCGGCGTCGCCGTTTCGACGGAAAAGGGCCTGATGGTTCCCGTCATCCGCGACTGCGACACGCTCAGCATGGCCGGTATTGAAAAAGCCATCGGCGACGTCGCTAAGCGCGCGCGCGACGGCAAGATCACCCTCGCCGACCTCGAAGGCGGCGTCTTCACGATCACCAACGGCGGCACCTTCGGCTCGATGCTATCGACCCCGATCATCAACGCCCCGCAGAGCGCCATCCTCGGCCTCCACGCCATCAACGACCGCCCGGTCGCCCTCAACGGCCAAGTCGTCATCCGCCCGATGATGTATCTCGCCCTCAGCTACGACCACCGCCTCGTCGACGGCAAAGAAGCCGTCACGTTCCTCGTGAAGGTCAAACAAGCCATCGAAGATCCCGCTCGCCTCCTCCTCGCCGTTTAAGCGGCACAGCGCAACCCATCGCAACTGAGCCGGAGGCATTCCCTCCGCTCATTTTTTCTGCGTTCCTCGCCGTTTCGTCGTTCAAATACTCCTATGTCTTCCGCTCCTACTTCCTTCGACCTGATCGTCATCGGCGCCGGCCCTGGCGGCTACGTCTGCGCGTTTCGCGCCGCGCAGCTCGGCCTCAAAGTCGCCCTCATCGACAAACGCGGCACCCTCGGCGGCACTTGCCTCAACGTCGGCTGCATCCCCAGCAAAGCGCTGCTTCATTCCTCCGAGCAATTTGTCTTCGCCCGCTCGCACGCCGCCGCCCACGGCATCAAACTCAGCGGCGTCGAACTCGACCTCGCCACGTTGTTGAAGAAAAAAGACGACGTCGTCACGAAGCTCGTCGGGGGCGTCGCCCAACTCGCCAAGGGCCGTAAGATCACCGTCCTCACGGGCGCCGCGAGCTTCACCTCGCCGACCACGGTCAAAGTCGGCGACGAAATACTCACCGCCAAAAACATCGTCATCGCGACCGGCTCTGCGCCCGTCGAGTTGCCGTTCATGAAATTTGACGGCACCAACGTCGTCTCCAGCGACCACGCCATCAACTTCTCCAGCGTCCCGAAGAAACTCGTGGTCGTCGGCGGCGGCGCCATCGGTCTCGAACTCGGCTCCGTCTGGTCTCGCTTGGGCGCCGACGTCACCGTCGTCGAATTTCTCCCTAAAATCATCGCGACCTACGACGACGACATCGTCCGCAACTTCACCCGCATCCTCACCAAGCAAGGCCTCAAGATCGAGACCGGCGCGAAAGTCACCGGCTACGCCAAAGGCGTCCTCACCGCCGAGCGCGGCACCGAAAAACTTTCCTTCCCCGCCGACAAAGTCCTCGTCGCCGTCGGTCGTCGGCCGTTCACCGACAGCCTCGGCCTCGATCTCGCCGGCGTGCAGCTCGACGAGAAAAAACGCATCAAAGTCGACGCGCACCTCAAGACCAACGTCCCCGGCATCTGGGCGCTCGGCGATGTGGTCGCCGGTCCCATGCTCGCGCACAAAGCCGAGGAAGACGGCGTCGCCGTCGCCGAATGGATCGCTGGCAAAGCCGGTCACGTGAACTGGGACTTGATCCCGGCCGTCGTTTACACCGATCCCGAAGTCGCCTCGATCGGCCTCGGCGAAGACGCAGCGAAAACCGCCGGCCTCGCGATCAACGTCGGCAAATTCAACTTCGCCGCCAACGGCCGCGCCCTCGCCAACGACGCCACCGAAGGCTACGTCAAAATCATCGCCGACGCGAAAACCGATAAAATCCTCGGCGCCCAAATTCTCGGCAAAGGCGCCGGCGAATTGATCAGCGAGATCGTGACGCACATGGAGTACGGCGGCAGCGCCGAAGACCTCGCGCGCACCGTTCACGCGCATCCGACGATGAGTGAAGCCGTCAAAGAAGCCGCGCTCGCCGTCAGCAAGCGAGCCCTCCACGCGCTTTAAGCCGCCACGATCGCCTTCCGGACGCCGCTCATCCCGCGGTGAGTCCACCGAAATCCCCGCCTTCACCGGCGGGGATTTTTTATTACATCCATCCAACGGATCCCACGAGCGCCACGCGCAAATGACTAAGACCAAGCCGACGGAGCTCGACTGGCAAAGGACTTGCTCAGGGACTACCAGCAAATCAAACCCTTAAACGTGTCGCTCATCAGCACCCCCTACGACGCCGGCTCATTCTTCGACGAGATGTTCGAGCCCGACGGCAAAACCGTTCGCCCGCATTATCGCCGCCTCGCCGAACGTCTTACCACGCTCCCCGCCGCCGACTTCAACCAGCGTCGCGCCGCCGTGGACCTCGCGTTCCTGCGCCGCGGCGTCACGTTCACCGTCTACAACGACTCCGAGGGCACCGAGCGCATTTTCCCCTTCGACCTCATCCCGCGCATTATTCCAAGTCGCGAATGGGCCAAACTCGAAGCCGGCCTCATCCAGCGCATCACCGCGCTGAATCTTTTTCTCCACGATCTCTATCACGGCCAAAAAATCCTGAAGGATAAAATCGTCCCCGCCGCGCTCATCCTCGGCGCCAAACATTTTCGCCGCGAGTTCATGAACTTTAATGTCCCGCGCGACATCTACGTTCACATCTGTGGCACCGATCTGATCCGCGATCACGCCGGCAACTACCTCGTCCTCGAGGACAACCTGCGCTGTCCCTCCGGCGCCTCCTACATGCTTGAGAACCGCGTCGCGATGCGCCGGGCGTTCCCCAATCTTTTCTCCAGCTACGGCGTGCGCCCCGTCGAGACCTACGGCGACGCGCTCCTCAAGTCCCTCCTCTACCTCGCGCCCGACCGCACCGACAAACCCAACGTCGTCCTTCTCACCCCCGGCGTCTACAACAGCGCCTATTTCGAACACACTTTCCTCGCCCGCCAGATGGGCATCCCCATCGTCGAAGGCCGCGACCTCGTCGTGCGTGACTCCAAAGTCTACATGCGCACCACCGCCGGCCTCGTTCAGGTCGACGTCATCTACCGCCGCATCGACGACGACTTCCTCGATCCCACCGTCTTCCGCGCCGATTCCATGCTCGGTGTCCCGGGCCTAGTCGGCGCCGCCCGTGCCGGCCACGTGGCTCTCGCCAACTCCATCGGCACGGGCGTAGCCGACGACAAAGTCATCTACGCCTACGTCCCGAAAATCATCAAATACTACCTCGGCGAAGAACCCATCCTCGCCAACGTAAACACTTACCTCGCCGCCGAGCCGCTCGACCGGAAATACATCCTCGAAAATATTTCCAAGCTCGTCGTGAAATCCGCCAACGAGGCCGGCGGCTACGGCATGTTGATCGGCCCCGCTTCCACCAAAGCCGAGTGCGAGAGCTTCCGCGCGCAAGTCGCCGCCAATCCCCGCAACTTCATCGCCCAAGATCCGATCGCCCTCTCGCGCTCGCCCACCTACTGCGACGGCGAACTCCAAGGCCGCCACATCGACCTGCGCCCGTACATCCTCTACGGCAAAAAAATCACCGTGACGCCCGGCGGCCTCACGCGCGTCGCCCTCCGCAAGGGCTCCCTCGTCGTCAACTCCTCCCAAGGCGGCGGCTCCAAAGACACCTGGGTCCTCCAGGGCGACGAATAAAACCAGCGCATCTACCCTTAGAAATTTCCGCCGTGCCTCCCGCCAACAAACTCCCGCCTTCTCGCCCGCAGGCCAACGTAATGCTCTCCCGCGTCGCACACTCGCTGTATTGGATGAGCCGATACATCGAGCGCGCCGAAAACATCGCCCGCCTTCTCGAGGTTAACCTCCAGTTCCTCCTCGATTTCCAAGGCCTCAACGACGCCAGCCTCAAAGAGCACTGGGACTCCATCATCCTCAGCACGGGCGAAGAAAAGCTTTTCGCCGAGCACTACAAAACCGCCACCAGCCGCACGGTCACCGAATTCCTTGCCTTCGACCTGCGCAACCCCGGCTCCATCCTCGCCTGCGTCTTCGCTGCCCGCGAAAACGCCCGCATGATCCGCGACCAAATCTCCGCCGAGATGTGGGAGACGATCAACGAACTCCATCTTTACCTTAAATCGCAAAACACCACCGACGTCTGGGCCGGCGGCCCCCACGAATTTTTCGCCCGCATCAAACAAGCCTCCCATCTTTTCCAAGGCCTCACCGGCGCCACTTATTCCCGCAGCGAAGGCTGGGAGTTCATCCAGTTCGGCAAATACATCGAGCGTGCCGACAAGACCACCCGCATCCTCGACGTCAAATACCACATTCTCCTCCCCAACGCCTCCGACGTCGGCGGCGCCGTCGACACCGCGCAGTGGCAAGCCGTCCTCCGCTCCGCCAGCGCCCTTGAAGCCTACCGCCGCGCGCACGTCAGCGCCATTCTACCTTGGAAGGCTGCCGAGTTTCTCATCTTCTCTGATTCCTTTCCACGCTCGCTCCACTACTGCGTCGCCCAGATCGACGATTTTCTCCGCCGCATTTTGAGCGAAACCGGCGCCCGCCCCAAATCCGATGCCGCCCGCGCCGCCCGCCGCCTGCTCGCCGATCTCCAATCCTTGAGCATCGCCGAAATCATCGACCAAGGCCTCCACGAATTCCTCCAACAAGTGCAGACCACCCTCGACACCATCGGCGAAGAGGTCGTGCAAACGACCATGTTTTATCCCGCCGAATCGAGCGCCGAGGAACAGCAGCAACAGCAACAACAGTAGTGGCTACGCAATAATTCCCTTTGCGACCGCGCTGACCGCGCACCTGATTGAGACGCCGCTTGGCCCATGCACCTGAGCATCCTTCACCGCACGACTTTCACCTACGCTGGCAAAGCGCACGACAGCTTCAACGAAGTGCGTCTCCGCCCCATCGACGACGCCTTCCAAAAATGCGTGAACTTCGACTTGCGACTCGAGCCGACCGCGACCCCGCAGGATTACAGCGATTTTTACGGTAACACGATTCACTACTTCGACATCGCCGAAGGTCACACCAAGCTCATCGTCGAAGCCCAATCGCTCGTCGAGACCACGCCCAACGACGACCGCCCTTGCGTCCCCTCCGTCTCCTCGTCCGATCTCGAACACTCCGCTGAGCGCGAGATGTTTGCCGAGTTTTACACCAGCTCTCATTACGTGCCGCTCGAGGTCGAGCTCTGGCGCGAAGCTCAAGATGCCCTCTGCGACGGCCGCGCCGATGTCTGGAACGAAGTCTGCCGCCTCGGTCGCCACATCTACCGCACCTTCGCATATAAACCGAAAACCACCGGCGTCAGCACCCGCGCCAACGACGCTTTGAAACTTCGCATGGGTGTCTGCCAAGATTTTGCCCACGTCCATCTCGGCCTTTGTCGCAGCCTCGGCATTCCCGCCCGTTACGTGAGCGGATATTTTTTCAACACCACCCGCCGCCCGCGCGAGATCGAAGCTTCGCACGCTTGGATCGAAGCCTATGTCCCAGGCTTCGGGTGGGCGGCGTTTGATCCCACTCACGACCGTCCCGCCGACGACCGGTACGTCAAAGTCGCCGTGGGCCGCGACTACGCCGACATCCGCCCTATTAACGGCACGTATCGCGGCGCACCCACTCGCTCGCTTAAAGTCGACGTCAAGGTCCGCCAGACCAACGGCCGGCTTGTTCCGGCCTGAAATTTTTAGCGCTTCTCCTGCTCGATGCTCGCGACCTTACCGGTCGCATCGAACACCACCTTGAGTTGCTCCCGCGTCCGCCGCGCCGAGTGACTCAAATAGTAAGGATAAAAAGGATCACCCCACACGTAATAACGGTGATAATAGCCGCGATACAGGAGCACCCCGTCGTTGGAATCGTAGATCATGTAACTCCAAATCTCCGTCGTGCCCTGCGCATCCGTGCGCGTCACGATGCGGTCGGGTTCACCTAGCGCCAGCTTCACCATCTCTTGGTCAAAGCCCACGCCCGCCTGTCCCTTCTTGATCATCTCTTGCTGCGCCGACGAGAGCCGCGCGAAGACCTCCGGATTTTTTTGAATCCGCGCCTCAGGCGTCGCGCATCCCGTCAACGCCACGACCCAACAAAAAGCTCCCACCACGAGTCCGAGTTTAAAACGTTTCATCTTGGTAAATAGGTTAACACTTCCATTTAGATTCGCAACTCAGTGACGCACCTCGCCACCTTTAGTTTCACGTGAAAACACTCCTACTCTGGGACATCGACGGCACGCTCCTCACCTCTGGCGGCGCAGGTATGCGCGCCCTCCGCACCCCGCTCCGCGAACTCCACGGCATCCAGGCCAGCCTCGACGATATCGACTACGCGGGCCGCACCGATCGCCACATCTTGCGCCAGATTTTCACGCGCTACGATCTTCCCATCTCGGAGGAAAACTTCACCCGTTTCCTCGACCACTACGTTGCCACGTTACCCAGCGAGCTCGCCAACCCCGGCGCCTTCATCCTGCCCGGCGTCCCCGCCCTTCTCACCACCGCCGCCGCACGGCCCAACATCACCCAAGCCCTTCTCACCGGTAACGTCCAACGCGGCGCCCGCGCCAAACTCAGCTTCCACGGCCTCTGGGATTTCTTTCCCTTCGGCGCCTTCGCCGATGACAGCGAACACCGCAACGACCTCGGCCCCCACGCCCTCCGTCGCGCCCGCGAACACACCGGAGTCGATTTCGCGCCCGAGCACGTTTGGGTCATCGGCGACACGCCTCACGACATCGCCTGCGGCCGCATCATCGGTGCTCAGACTCTCGCCGTCGCCACCGGCAGCCACAGCGTCGCTGCGCTCACCGCTCACGCCCCCACCGCCGTCCTGCCCGACCTCAGCGACGCCACCGCCTTCTGGCGCTTGATCGACGGCACTTAAAAAACATTTATCCCCGGCTGGCCCGTCTCATTCGCCATCTCAACAAAACCCAAGTCATTTTCCGGCGCGGGAAATTTGTTTGCGACCCTTCTGCGACCATCGAATAACGACCCAAGCCCAACGCCCTCACGGCACTTTCCTTAACTCGACTCCACTGTCCGCCATGTCCCAGCTGTTCACCATCGCCATCGGTTCCGACCACGCTGGCTTCGCCTACAAAGAAGCCATCAAAGCCATGCTCCTGACCGCCGGCCACACCGTGCGCGATCTTGGCACGCACTCGGAAGCGAGCTGCGACTACCCTGATTTCATCCGCCCCGTCGC
>CAJAFD010000001.1 GCA_903938935.1 uncultured Opitutia bacterium | reverse complement strand
TGCGGCAACGCAAACACACCGCCCGCCAACTCCACGCGCTGCATCTGCTCCGCGGCGAGGCCGTCGAGCAACGCGCGTTCCGGCGAACCGGGGCGCAGACACGCTTCGACGTAGGCGAAGGCCGTCTTGAAATCTTCCGAAGTGGCGAGCTGGGCGCGCACCGTGGCGAGGGAACCGAATAGAGCCATACACCCATCCTCGATTCCGCGCCAAAACCTGGCAAGCCGCGAAACTTTGTTTGCGCAAGCAATAGACTAAAATATACTTATGACATGAAAAAATCTTTTTTCTATTTCATCGCCTGTGCGCTGGCCACGCCTGCCGCCCTGCTCTCCGCCGACTTCGAAGGTAGCGTTTATTTCAAAATCAATACCGGTAAAGGATCGCCCCAGGATATCAACTACAGCGCCAAAAACGGCCTCGTCCGGATCGATATAAAGAAAACGGAAGGCCGCAGCCCGAGCGTGATTCTCGATGCGGCTAAAAAGGAAATGATCGTCCTGCTGCCCGAGCAGAAAAAATACATGGTGCAAGCAATCGCCGAGTCGCGCAACCCGTTGGCCCGACCCGGTAGCGCCGAGCCGACTTTAGAAAAAATCGACGGCACGGAAAAAATTATCGGCTACGATTGCGGACTCTACGTTGTAAAAAGCAAAGACTCCACCACCCAGCTGTGGCTCACCGAACAGCTCGGCGCCTTCGTAGGCTTCGGCACGGGCACGGGCACGGGCAGCAAATCCAGCGCGCCGTCGTCGTCACCTTCGCCGATGTCGCCGCCTTCGCCCATGTCGCCACCCGCGCCGGGAGGAGCCCCCGGCCGCGCGAGCGCCTCCAACCCGAATTCTTGGGAAAGTCTCGTCGCCGGCAAAAATCTCTTCCCGCTCCGCGTCATCACCATCAATACCGAAGGCCAAGAAACCTCGCGGCTCGAAGCCACGGGGGTTGAGAAAAAATCTCTCTCGGATTCGGATTTCGCTCCACCGGCTGGCTGGGAAAAATTCGATATGGGCAGCATGATGCGCTCGATGCTGCCCCCGCCGCCACCGTTCCCCGGCCCGCCCAATTAATCACGGCTCCACTCGCCCGCAAAGCGGATCGCGTCGGCGGGTAAAAACGTTGCCGGCTCAGTGCGACCCGCTTTCCTCCGCGACACAACTACGTGTCCGGCCTTATCCGCATTTTTTCCGACCTTCACTACGGCGACCGCGCCAGCCGACTTCGCTCGCTCGCGCAGTTGGATCCCTTAATAGAGGGCGTCGACCAACTCATCCTCAACGGCGACACGTTCGACACCCGCCCCAGTTCGCACCCGCAGCAGACGGCCCGCATCCGCGCAGAAACTACGGCCTACTTTGCCAACTGCGCCTCCACGGTCATCCACCTCACGGGCAACCACGATCCTGATATCTCGGCCCATCACTCGCTCGATCTCGCCGGCGGTCACGTCTTCGTCACCCATGGAGACATCATCTTTGAGGACGTTGTCCCATGGGGCCGCGACACCAGTTATTTCACCGCTCGCATCCAGCACGATCTCGCCGCGCTCAACGAAAAAAGTCGTCACCAGCTCGACTCGCGTCTCGCG